>JAWUXY010000148.1:0-9927 GCA_034111105.1 Bermanella sp.
AATGGGTTCGACATTCAAACGTTCGGTTACAAACATTAAGTGGTTAAATGTTAAGCTATCACTCATATAAAACCTTGTTATGTGATTTTCTAAACGGAAATCTAAAAAAAATTCTAAGAAATGGACTAGACAATAAGCAAATCATAAACAACTTACATCATCGGTATACATTAAGAATAGACATCTAAAAGTTAAATTATTTTCTGCCAAAACATGGCTTTGCCCATTTTAGGGTTTAGCTCATAACCATCAAAACCGAATTTTAGATACGAGCGACGCGCACCTTCATTACCCTCTAATACTTCAAGGGTAACTTTGCAGCAGCCTTTTAACGTTGCTTGCTCTTCGACTTTGGCTAATAATGCTTGGCTAATGCCTTGCCCTCTAAACGCTTTAACAACGGTTAAATCATGTATATTAATTAACGGCTTACATTTAAATGTTGAAAACCCCATGAAACAATTAACCAAACCAGCCGGTTTCTCATCTGCATAACAAATAATACTAAACGCATGTGGCAACTTAGATAGTTGCGCTGGCAAATTTTCACATACCGTTTCTGTTAATGGCTCACCACCACCCATTGGGTCTTGCGCATAGTCATTCAATAAGTAAACGATATCCGCTGCATGATTGTCGTTTAGATAATCCGCCACTACTAATTCGATAGACATATAAATCTCAAATTCTCATTTAACTAAAATATATTGCTAATTCACACACCATTCACATTAATAAAGTAAGTGGTGTGCATTCACTTACCACTTTAAAACTTGAGCCAACTCCATTCGAAGTGCCTCTTTCGCACCCGACGGCATATGCGAGCCATGTGCCGCAACCACTGCATCAAACTTTAGAGCTAACAGTTGCCTAAAATCATTTTCAAGAGTCGCACCTTTAGGCGTCACTCGTTTAAGCCATGGCCCACCTATATTTATGCCTACCTTAAAGCCCAGCAACTTAAATACTTGCTTAGTAAACCATGTAAAATAAAGCCAATCACTGTGGTATTGAATACTATCAGTGGTAATGAGCAGCTTGTGTTTGTGCATCAGCAAAGCCGCTTCTGGATATTTAGCTGAATTAAATATGAAAAATTCAGAGTCATTAACAGGACTCAATGTTGAAGGGGTTATGATCGTCGAGGGAGTAGGAGAATGATAGGTACCCTGACCTTCTTGTGCCCAAAACTCACATTCATAGCGGGCTAGATAAAACGCATCGTCCAAACCATGAAAATCGCCAAGTCTTACTATACGCTTCACTAGGCCTAATGCATCAAGAGAAACAAGGCCCTGCTCATTCATGCGAACAGGATTAATAAGTGTCAGTACATCGTTCTCTTTTAGCACAACCATGTTGCGATTCATCCGCATACCTGGGCCCATTTTTATACTGCCACGTAACAAATAGACGCTATCATACAATTTAATAAACTCACCGTGTGGATACGCTGGTGCAGACATAACTTTTCCTTAAGTTAAGTGTGGATTTCAGGTTAAACGTTCACTTACGCTGAAACATTTAGACAGATAGAAATACAATATAATTAACCAGAATACAATGTAAGCAGTATGAAACAATATAAAAATGGTTGTAAATTTTTAGCAGCAAGGCTCCACACATCATATAGGCATGCCTCACAGCACTTCGCTTTAGCACTCTGGTTTTTGAAGTAGAGCGCACTATTATCGCTATATTAATTAGGTTTTACGTTAGATTGCACAAAGCCATTTAATTCCGACACTGACCGAATAACATACAACGATTTCCCCACCGACATTTCTTCTAGTTTTTGTAAAAAGTTATCATTCCAAAACTTCGGGCAAAGCCTTAATGTTTTGTAACTTTCAAGTGTTCCCTTAAAAACTGAACTATCATCTGGCCAGCCTTCCGGTTTAACAAACAAACCTTTTAGAAGTCGCTTTGTCACTAACCAATAACTGACAACATAAGGTAAGTCTATATAGATTAATGTATCAGCCACATCCAACCGTTTATTGAAGGATGCCATTGGCCCGAAACCATCGATGATCCAGCTATCAAACGACAGTATATTTTCGTGCTTACTATCGTATGTCTTTCGATCGACCAGATCGCCATTCTTCTCATATACAATTGAATCCAGTTGATGCAATTGTATACCTGTCGCTAATGCCAAGTTTTTGCTTAAGGTTCATTTACCACTACCGGGCTTACCAAAAACAGCTATTTTTTCATAATACCTCCATTAATTGAGAAAACCCCATGAGGCAGCAATAAAAAACCCGCCTCTTGGGCGGGTTTGACAAATTAAAGACGCATCAAAAATCCCACCATTCCTATGGAACGATGATAATTCGAGCGACTTGATGTGTAAGATTTATATTCATACTTTTATGCTGCTTGATGGATTAATCTATGTCAACCGAAAACTGGGTGAAATTTTCAATAATCAATAATAGGTTTTTCTCTCTCGATACGGCACGGGTTCTATTTATAAAAAAACATTATGCAGTCGCATTTTTCAACAACAAGACATGCCCATGTAATACTATATTTATTACTTACTTATTATACTTGCTTGACTCTCCAGGCAAAAAACACACTCAAACCCCTTTTCTTTAAACTATTCTATTGTAAAATCAACATCTAGGTCAGTGCATTATGTATGCCTGAATCATTAATTTTGAATATTCTTCATTCCGTATAACGAAACCAAAATTCGACCTCATCGGTTTCAACCTCAAATTCGGCAGCGTGCACAGTGTTAGCCGGCACATGGTACCATTCACCAGCACTGACCCGAGTTTCAGCACCATGCATTGTTAAAATTAATTCCCCACGAGTAATCACGCCATGATTATCGGTATCGTGTGTATGAGGTGGGATTATGGTTCCTGCTGGATAGGATGCAAACAACACATCACTGTCTTTTGCTTCTAATTTGTAAGCATCAAAACGGCCATCGTATAATGGAAGTGCTTTAATCCTACTAGGGTACTTACCTGACACTGACTGCTTACTCCTTTAAACAATTACAACCCAGAAATGTCTAGCGATAGTGCTTCAACAACAAAGAAATGTCTATTTATTGCGCCCTAACAATGCAAGACCAAAGCCTACATATATTGTACGATGACTCGACATTGATTCTCTAAAAAGCACATAAAACAACAGTTGCCATCCAGTAGCATTGCACTACACAATATTAGTGTACGGTGTTTAAATGCTGTGATAATCACATATTTAGGCTGTATAAATATTGGCAACGTAGATAATCAAAGCAATGCAAAAAACAGCAACGATCATAAAAGAAACAACATTATTCTTTAGGCTATCTTTGAGTATTTGCTGATCTTCAGCACTGACAAGATGCCCGCACTCTTGGCAGACTTGAAATCCATGCATGATAACTGCATGGCAATTTGGGCACTCTGCACATACTCCCATATCGTCTTTTGATTTAATGGTCATAATCTTTCCACCTTTTTAACATTACATATGGATTATATTCACGTTCGTTTTGCGAAACTTAAGATACCCACTTAAACCCTCTAAGCTACTAATATTTAATGATTTTTGAATCTAAAATCATCTATTAACTCGATGAAATCAAAGACTTTGATTGCATTAAAAAATGAGGATCATTATTTATTTTTGTCTTTTAGCCAATACTTAAACTTAGGATATGTTTAAGACATTCGCCAGATTAAACCAAGTACTTTTTATCTTTTATTTTAATGTCTTTGACGTACTTAAATTAGAGTAAGTCTATGCATAAGGCCCCATCAATCCTCATAAAAGTAGGCTTTTAAGCCTCGATGATGAAAATGTAGTATTGCCATATTACCTAGGCAATTGCCTTTCATGATCCAATAACCATTCAATCACGCACTCATCTATGAGATGCAAACACATTCAAACGTCGATAGGGATTTTATAATGGCTAAAGTACTCATGATCACAGGTGATTTTGTTGAAGACTATGAAAATATGGTGCCTTTTCAAGCATTACTAGCCATGGGGCATGAGATTGATGCAGTTTGCCCTGACAAAAGTGCGGGTGATTCCATTGCCACCTCAATCCATGATTTTGAAGGTGACCAAACTTATACCGAAAAGCGCGGGCATAATTTTGTGCTTAACGCCTCTTTTGCTGATATTAATATCGAAGATTATGATGGCCTTTATTTACCCGGTGGCCGTGCGCCTGAATACCTGCGCTTAAATGCAAAGGTTATTGAAATTATTCAGTATTTTGCACTACGTGAAAAACCCATTGCCTCCATTTGTCACGGCCCTCAAATGCTCAGCGCTGCCGGTGTCATTGACGGTAAAAAAGTATCGGCTTATCCGGCTTGCCAACCAGAAATGGTCATGGCGGGTGCACAGTATATTGAATTACCAATGGATGGCGCAATCACTGATGGCAAATTGGTAACCGCCCCTGCATGGCCAGCTCATCCTGCCATGTTGAAACAATTTGTGGCATTGTTGTAAGTTTCATTAACATCGAGAGCATTTTTATGTGTCAGCTTTTTATTAGTGCCGATAGCCATTTATGGACCTATCGCACCAAGTCTCTTCGCATCGATGGTGTGGTTACCTCTATTCGATTAGAAGAGTTCTTTTGGGATACGCTAGAAGAAATAGCGTTTCGCGATCAAATGACCGTAAATCAAATGATTACCAAGCTGTACCTCGAATCTCTCGATGCGGATCATGACATTAGCAACTTCACCTCTTTTTTAAGAGTTTGCTGTTCACGCTATTTATCATTGGTAGCGGATGGCAACCTCACCCGGGAAGATAACTTGCCGCTGGGTGATATGGATGCACCCAATATCATAGAGCAAGAACAGCTACGAAACCGTCAACGCAAAATCCTTTTTAGTTCGCCAAACGATAAGCCTTCTATTAACTAGTCGGCGCAGGTTTAATAAAATAATGTCACACCGGTTGCTCATTTCACACTTTAAGAAAATTGTTGGTTCACGTTATGTACTGACCAGTGAACGAGCAACCGCGCCTTTTCGAAAAGGTTTTCGTGAAGGGCAAGGCCCAGCCCTTGCCGTTGTTAAACCTGCAACCCTTTGGCAACAATGGCAATTATTAGAGGCCTGCGTAAACGCAAATGTGATTATTATAATGCAAGCGGCTAACACTGGGCTAACCGGTGGCTCAACGCCAACCCAAGGCTGCGACAGAGACACTGTAATCATTAATACCACGCGCATTAACGACATTCATGTTTTAGCGTCGCAAGATCAGATCGTTGCTTTTCCTGGGGCCAGTTTATTTTCGTTAGAAAAAGCACTGACGCCGTATGGCCGCGTCCCACATTCTGTCATCGGCTCATCCTGCATTGGCGCATCTATTGTGGGTGGTGTATGTAATAACTCAGGTGGCGCATTGGTTGAGCGCGGCCCTGCCTACACAGAGCTGGCGCTATACGCTCAAATCAAGAGCGATGGCACATTGCATTTAATTAATGAACTGGATATTGCACTTGGCGATACACCGAAAGAAATTTTGAGTAATCTGCAAAACAAAACCTATTCATTAAATGATATAAAAACCACAGACAAGCTCGCCTCCGACCGTGAATATGCAGATTGGGTTCGCAAAACAACCGACGATACACCCGCCCGCTTTAACGCAGACCCAAGGCGTTTACATAAAGCCAGTGGTTGTGCTGGTAAATTGGCTGTATTTGCTGTGCGAGTGGATACGTTTATAAAAAATGACGAAGAACATACCTATTACTTAGGCACGAATGCAACACCAGCATTACAAGCTGTTAGGCGGTCATTACTTGAAAAAGCAACCCGTTTACCTGTTTACGCTGAGTACCTGCATCGCGATATTTTTACACTAGCCGATGACTATGGCCGCGATACCGTATTGCTCATCAAATTTTTAGGCACAAATTGGTTGCCAATATTCTTTAACATTAAGCGTCAATTAGATTCATTGTGTAGGCGTGTCCCTTTTTTAAAGCAAGGCTTAGTCGATAAAATAGTCTATAAATTAGCTAAGCTATTCCCCAGCCAAACACCAAGAAAGTTGCATAGATGGAATGAAGAATATGAGCATCATTTGATTTTAACGGTAAAGGGTCACGCAAAAGAAGAAACAGATTCACTACTGGCGGAAATAAAAGAGCTACATGATTTAAATTATTTCACATGCAATGAAGCCGATGCAAAGTCTGCCTACTTATTACGGTTTGCCGCCGCGGGTGCAGCGGTTCAATATGCAGCGATCAATCATCAAAATGTAAAATCAATCGTAGCGCTTGATATTGCATTAAAACGTAATGACCCCGATTGGTTTGAAACCTTGCCAGAAGAGTTAAATAACAAATTAGTTAACAAACTTTATTATGGTCACTTTTTATGCCATGTATTTCATCAAGATTATTTGGTGCGTAAAGGGGAAGATGCTGTAGCCATCAAAAAGGAATTGCTAGCGCTTCTTGAGAAACGCGGCGCCGAATACCCTGCCGAGCATAATGTAGGACACCACTATCATGCCAAGCCTGCGTTAGCCGATAACTACAAAAACCTAGACCCAACCAATACGCTCAATGCAGGGATTGGCGGTATGTCTAAACAGGTAAATTATGATGAACAGTAAGTGATTAAATTAATAACATTTATGGTTATTGAGTAAACACCTTCATCTAGGGCATGAATTTCACGGCCGTATTTTTCGTCGGGCAGTGCCCGACCTACAAGGCATGAATTTTTTCATTGTTTCGTTTTTGTTATAAAATTTATGCTCTATTTACTCTTACCCCCCCCTATATACATACCTTTAAAAACACCGGATTGCTATGTAGGGTGGGCACTGCCCACAATTTATCTTCTGCGTCGGGCCGTGCCCGACCTACAATACTAATAAATATTCACCTATTAATGACGGCCCAACCTACTACTTGGTTTTATACCGCCCAACCATGCCGTTTAAGTTTTTACTAAGTGACTCTAGTTCGACACTGCGCACAGCAACGCCTTTTATTAGCTGAGTGGTGCCTTGTGCGCCGTTCTCGATAGATTGAACGCCTGTGTTCACTTCTCGTGCTGCGGTCTCTTGATTTTTAGCCGCGCCAACCATACGTTGACCATTTTCACGAATCTCACCCACAGACTCATTAATCAACTTAAATGTATGCTCAGCCTCTTGTGCGCTATTTAAACCAGACTGTACGCTTTCATGAGAATGAGAGGCGAGATCTACAGCTTTACTAATGCCTTCTGTAATAAAGTTGATGGACTCGCTGATTTCAAGCGTTGATTCTTGAGTACGTTGCGCTAAGTTTCTGACTTCATCTGCCACCACTGCAAATCCGCGTCCGCTTTCACCTGCTCTTGCTGCTTCGATAGCCGCATTAAGTGCCAGTAAGTTGGTTTGCTCTGCAATGGATTGTATTACCGTAACCACTTCGCCAACTTGCTTACTGCTTTGATTCAATGAATCAATGCTCGATACCATTTGCTGAATATCTTTTGAAAGCGTTTCGATAGCAGTGGTACACGCATGAACCGTTTTCAAGCCCGTTGATGACGCATCTGATGTTTTAATCGCCAGCTCAGATGTATCTGAACTGCTTTGCGCTATTTCATCAACAATACCTTGTAAGTTATTCATTAATTCTGAAATCGAACGCGTTAATATATTTTGCTGGTCAATGGCTTTTTCTGTCGCTGATGCATCATTTTTAAACGATGAAGATGATTCAGATAATGTAATAATAATATTATTTAAATCTGAAATTAAATTTTGAATATCCTCAATAAAATGATTAAACCAATAGGCCAACCGGCCCATTTCATCTTTATTAGTAGCATCAAGCCGCTGAGTTAAATCACCATCGCCTTTGGCAATATTTTTAAGCATATTAACCGTACGGTTAATTGGCCCAACAATCGACTTCGAGAACAGTAAACCAAGTACCCCCGCCAGCATCAGTGCAAGAATAATCGTAATGATTGAAGTGGTGATGATTGAATCTTTTAATTGATCCGAAAACTGAAAAGCTTCTGCTTCGTCAATCTCACTCATAAGCGCCCACGTAAAACCTTTTATTTTAATCGGCCTGTACGCACTAAATACTCGAACACCTCGATAGTCAGGAAACGCTTCATACCCTGTATTACCACTAAGGGCCGCCTGCGTACCCTTTGTTTTCACTGTCTGTAAGCCAACACTTGTGTGTTTGGCAATAATATTAGCTATCAGGTTAGGCTCAACACCCATCCCTGCTAATAATTCGCCATAGGCATCTTTATCTTCGAGTAAAAACCGACTCATGCTGCGCATATTAAAATCCTGCCCAACTAAATAGGTTTCCCCTGAGTCCCCTAACCCCACATTGTTCCACTCCCCTTTGTGAGTCATTATTTGATTCAATCGATCAATTGGCATTTGAAAAATGAGCACGCCCACTAACTCGCCACTTTCAAATATTGGCGAGGCCATAAATGCCGCGGGGGCTTCATAGGATGGTAAATACGGCGAAAAACCAGTTAAAGCAATTGCCGTATCACTTTTGGCGTCTTTAACTTGCCTAAACACATCCGCGATACCAGATTGCGCATAAGGTCCATCAATTAAAGATGTCGCAAAGTCTAACTCCTTATATACGCTATAAACAATATGGCCTGTTTTAGCGCTCACTAAAAAAATGTCGTAAAAACCAAATCGAGTCAAAAAGTCATGCAATGACTCATGATAATACGCGTGCATTTTTGTGTAAGGCGTAAAGCTAGGTGAGTGCAACAATTTATCTTTTGCACCCAACGGATTAGGGTTATTACTAATAAACGAATACTGTAACGCTTTGGTTTCGGCTGATAAGCCACTAATAAGTTGTTGAACTTTGGCGGATTTAGACGGATTTAATTCGTTATATTGCTTAGCAAACTCATCTTTATAATAACGGTTTAAACTGGCTTCGACTTCTTCAGTGTCTAACTTTGCATCCCATGAATGTGCGGTAAAGACACCTTCAAAGTCTTGCATGGCATCAATGACCATACGACTCTTTGATAAGGTTAGTATTTGATTTTCAATGGTCGAAAAATAGTGCTCGACTTTTTCAGCGGTAATTTCACGCACCGAAATCAACTGCTGCTGCACTTGCTCGCGTATCAAGTTTTGACCTTGATGAATGGCGTTATAACCGATGTAACTTGCCCCAATCAGTATAGGGACAAAGCCAATGAACATGGCCCCAAAAATAAGCTTTTTCTGAATATTCATACATTTACCCGTCAACGTATTCTAACTATAGACAAAACATAGACGACTGCAGTAAAGCGGCTTAAAAAACATAAAAAAACCGCAGCATGGCTGCGGTTTCTAACAATTACCACTGGCGAGTTTGGACTAACCCCTAGCTAGGAAAAGACATACTCACACCCTCACGCACACCACTTGAAGGCCAACGCTGAGTAATGGTTTTACGTTTGGTGTAAAAACGTACGCCGTCTGGGCCGTATGCATGCAAGTCACCAAACAATGAACGCTTCCAACCACCAAAACTGTGATACGCAACCGGCACTGGCAACGGTACGTTAATTCCCACCATGCCAACTTCAATGTTGTCTGAGAAATAACGAGCCGCTTCGCCGTCACGGGTAAAGATACACGTACCGTTACCGTATTCGTGATCGTTGATCAGCTTCATGGCTTCTTCCATGGTTTTAACACGTACCACTTGCAATACTGGGCCAAAAATTTCTGCTTCGTAGCTGTCCATATTAGCGGTTACGTTGTCGATCAAAGTTGCACCTACGAAGAAACCATCTTCATACCCTTCAACTTTTGGATCACGACCATCCACCACAATTTTTGCACCTTCTTTTTCAGCGCTGCTTATATACCCCTGTACTTTTTATTTGTGAGCAGCTGTGATCCCTGGGCCAAAATCGGTAGACG
>JAWUXY010000149.1:0-10064 GCA_034111105.1 Bermanella sp.
ACCATGCAACAAATAATCGTGACACTTTGTTTGTCGCTGAGCCCAATCACGAAGATCGTGTTGTATTAACATACCAACCGGACCAGCCATACCGACCAGCACACCTAGATACACAAAAAAATATTCCATCCATAATGGGCAATCATATGACCTATGAATCAACAACCGATGCATCCCCAGCGAATGCCCGAGACAGAGTGTAATACTCGCAATAAAAATAAAAACTAAGAAACTAGACGCAGAAAAATAAAACGGTGCGACAAATATCGTGACAAATAAGTTAGTAACAAACCAAATCGATTTAACTGGACTCCAAACTACTTCGCCATCCCACGCACTCTCAGTGTTTTCGGAAAAGATTCTTGCAGTGTTTTTCATGGTCTACCTAAAAATAATTGTCGCAGCTATAACTGACAGCTACGTAAGTTGCCTAACTACAAAGCATATACTATTAATGGCCATCTTAAACATCACCCTAGCTATGTGTTTTGTCGACATACCTAACTTAAGAAGTTAGTACTACATTTCTTTGGGGCACAAAATGCAACATATCAACTACAACCCAAAATCATCTAGCTTTGGCCTGAAATTTAACATCCACATCAAATGCGTTATCTAGCTCACATACCAACTCATCTGCAAGCGCAATGGCTTTTACAATACACAACTAGTTCTATCACCCTACTAAAATCAATGCGAATTTTCTAATTTAATTTATACATCACAACAAAAAACGCACTGAGATGGAATATCCCTGCACATCCTGACTGCCAATCATAATAAGCTTATGCTTTATTTTTGCGTAAGAATCATTGAGCTAAAATAAATCATAGCTGAGCCTGCTATTCGTTGAACCCAACGCCCAATATTTGTATTTTTAGCCGATGTTTTTATTATATTTATTGCGTACGTTACCCCTACAAACCAGAAAAATATAATAGCGGCATGTATTGCAACCAAAAGAAACGCCAACCCGTACGAAAAGTTAGCAGGTGATATGAATTGAGGGAAAGCCGCCAAATAAAATATAGACACTTTAGGGTTTAGAATTTGAGTTATAAAGCCTTCATTAAAATACCCTATTCCCTTTCTTTTTTTACCCGATAATGCTTCTGCTTCACTAATAGGTGCTTTATAAGAGCTGATAATTGCTTTTGCCCCCATATAGAACAAATACCCAGCGCCTAGTATTTTTACGGCTAGAAATAGTTCAGCTGATTGCATCAATAGCGCAGAAAGACCAAATATTGAAAATGCCCCATGAAAAAACGTTGCCGTCGTCAGCCCGAATATATTCAAAATTGATGGCGTACGCCCTTGTGATGATGCTGTTTTTAATATTAATACACCATTCGGGCCAGGTGAGATAACCAAAAGCAAGGCTATTAAGCCAAACGTTAATACTTCACTCATTAGTATTTATCCTCAATAATTTACTCTAATAAACATATGTTTAGCGGCTGATTAAGTGATTCGGTTAGCCCATTATAATTAAATTTATCTTTCACTTATAACTAATTTAATAGCTAAACCGACAAATACAGTACCCGCTATTGTATTTATGATTTTTTGAGCACGATCGGAATGCTTCAACCATTCCCCAAGAAAACCAGCTGACCATGCAATCAGGCAAAAAATGCAAAGTGCCGTGACGATAAACAAGCAACCAAAAACAATCATTTGAACCGAAACCAAACCGACGGAAGGGTCTGCAAACTGAGGTAAGAACGCTAAAAAGAATATCGCAACTTTAGGGTTAGTTATATTCATGACGACGCCACGTAAATATAGCTGCTGCCAACTAGCTTGCACATTCGGCACCTCACTCGTTTTAACGGCGCCCGATCTGAATGCTTGCCATGCCAAATACAGCAGGTACACCGCACCTATAACTTTAAGCGAATTAAACGCAAATTCTGACGTTTTAAAAATAGTGGCCACACCCAGTGACACAGCAGCGGTATGAACCAATAAGCCCGTGCATAAGCCAAGGGTTATCAATACACCTGCTTTTCGCCCATTTATAGCAGACTGTGTTAGAACAAATATATTGTCGGGGCCTGGTGACAATGACAGCGCGATTGATGCAATCACAAATAAACTAATCGTTTCTATTGGAATCATCCGTTTATCCTATGAGGCCTAACGTCGTAAGCTGGCAGTGTGTTTAGGTAAGTATTTGATCATTAATTTTTTCATATCGCCCTCATTATATTTATTAATCCCAATGACGTTTATTCAGCCTTAATTCATACTCGCTCTTACTTTACCCATCCCTAGGAGGCTATAGTAAAGCAGAAGCACTGATGCCATTACTTTTTAATCTCGTAGTTTGCATTGTCAATTATCATCTTAATCTGCCTACGGCCATAACACGTTAATCATTCGGATGCTCATTCTGCATGATTTGTTTTTTCTGAACCAGAAAACAAACATTACTCATGAATACAGCAAACACAAAAAAGCCCACATCAGCGGGCTTTAGTTTTAACATTATTAACTACCCAGCTAAATCAAAAACTAATCATCACCCATGCGCGATGAAATAGCACCTTGCTGATTGCGATATTTAGCATTCTCACGCAAACGATACGGGCGCTGTGCAGGGCTTGATAATGTCTCGAACGATAACGCACAAATAATCATTTCTGGGCGCAGCGCTAATGGCATCTTACCAAGGTTGTAGAATTCTAATACCACCTGCCCTTTCCAACCGGGGTCAATTCGCCCTGCGGTTACGTGCACCATTAAACCTAAGCGCGCCAAACTTGAGCGGCCATCTAACCAGCCTACTAGGTCATCTGGAATTTCAACCGATTCTAATGTTGAGCCCAACACCAATTCACCTGGGTGAATAAATAGTGCATCGTCGGCATTATTACCGTCAATGGTGATTTCTTTACCCATTACGCGGTCGATATTTTTGTTTAACTCATCACGATCACCCGATAAATCTAAAAACGGTACCGAGTTATTACTAAATACGCGAAAGCTATTCGCCAAACGTAAATCGACACTGATACCCGAAATCGCCTTTTGATCCGGTTGCGGAGTCAATTTAATATGGCCACTTTCTAGTGCCGCTTCGATATCACCATCACTTAAACGCATGCAAAGCCTACAAACTTAGTTACAATTGGGGCGGATTCTAGCAGATTCTATAAACCCAGTAACAGGTAATCCCCCTTTATTATGCAGTCATGGTTGTCACAGCTTTCCGCCAACAATAAAGCACGCCAACATAGACAGGTGATTTGGCTGGCCGGTGATCATCATTGGGCTTGGCAACTGCTTAATCCTTGGCTGTGCGGGTTTAAACACAATATCTATGTAGGTCAGGCGGAACTTAAACACGCTTACCTCACCTGCACTAAGGCGAGTAAGCCCAATACACTATTGGGCTACGAGAGTGATAATGTGGTATTTGATGCTCACCACGGTTTATTCCCAGATGCCCTCACTGCCATAAGCGGCACCCTATTGCCCGGCGGTTTTTTGTTTTTGCTAACGCCCCCATTAAAAGATTACCCCCTATTTAGTGATGAATTCGCCAAAGGGCGCACCAGCTTAGGGTATGAAGATCAATGCAATAACGAGCACACAATTAAGCGTTTATTAAGCTGCGCAGCTCACCACAACGTACTCATGCTTGAGCAATACAATCCGAAAAGTCTGAACGAACTACTCGATACCGTCAGCACATATCCCAGCAATAAAAATATAAGTACAAAAACACATATTAATGCCAATTTAGAGCAGAAAAGTGTATTTAAACGCATATTAGAAAGCATCAATTTTGCAAGTAAAATCAGTAATTCGGCAGATAAAAGCACTAAATCAAGTCAATCGTTTCACGTGATCACTGCTGATCGCGGGCGCGGCAAATCACACCTACTGGGCATGCTGGCCGATTCATTTATAAACTCATCAGAAGATAACGGTATAAACTATTATATATGTGCGCCCAATAAAGCATCCACCAGCTCGGTTTATAAGCATTTGAGCGAAGCCACTAAACATACTTTGCAGTTTGTCGCGCCGGAGCGTCTGATGGACTCCGCCAACCCAGGCGACATTGTGTTCATTGATGAAGCCGCCAGCTTGCCCATTGGCCAGCTAATGCAGTGGAGTCAGCACTTTAAGCACCTTATTTTGGCCACCACCACTCATGGTTACGAAGGCACTGGCAAGGGCTTTCAAATTCGTTTTTTTCAACACCTTAATCAACTGGCCGCCGATAGCGAATTTACATGGCAACAACACACCCTGACTGAGCCCGTGCGCTATAGCAAAGACGACCCTGTCGAGAGCTGGCTATTCGATGCATTTTGCCTCGACAGCGAACCTTCTGCCCTTGCCTTTTCACACACAGAGCTCAAGCAAGCGTTTAATGCACTGACTGTCATGCATTTAACCAAGGATACCCTAAGCGAATCGCCGGCATTGCTTAAGCAAGTCTTTGCGCTTTTGGTACAAGCGCATTATCAAACCAAACCCAGCGACCTACGTGATTTACTCGACGCGCCAGGCCTGCATTTATTTGCACAGATGATCACCCTTAACAATACGCAGCATGTTATCAGCGTGTGCTTGTTTAATGACGAAGGGCCAATTGCTAATGGCCCAAGCTCCCATGAAAATTTACACCAAGATATATTAAACGGTTATCGCCGACCAAAGGGTCACTTAATGCCGCAGGTAATGACTCATCATATGGGCGCATTAAAGGCATTGGATTTAAAGGGAGCGCGTATTGTACGCATCGCAACACTTGAGAATATTCAGCGCTGCGGCCTAGGCAGCGAACTCTTAAAAGCGGTTACGCTGCACTGCAAGCAACACCAATACGATTATATTGGCTCTAGCTTTGCTGACACAAAAGATGTGCGCCATTTTTGGTTTAAAAATGAATTCAAACTAATACGCCAAGGCAACAAACAAGATAAAGCCAGCGGTACGCAATCGGCTTTGGTTATGTATGGCCTAACCACACAAGGGATTAAACTAGAGGAAGACAACGTTCACTTTTATGAACGTCAAACCTTGCCTATTGAAAGCGTCGAAGATTTAAAGCCAACCGAAGCGCATTTACTCAATGCTTTTTTAGAGCACAGTGGCAGTTACGAAACCGCTAAAGTGATATTAAAAAGAATAAACGGTTTTGATTTGGTATTACCTAAAAAAATAAGCAAAGAATTAAAGCAAGAGATTAAAGAATGGCTATTTCAGTAGTACGCTCATGAGCAACCACTACAAACATCGGGCACACATGCGTTAACAATAAAAATAAAGCAGCCCAGAAAAAGGCAGCCCAGTTTCACATAGGCTGCCCTTTAAAAGGCAATCAATCGTCTGAGATTTGAATCGCAGGAACAACATCACTGCTTAGCAAACTTAAACTTGCTGCCATGTTACGCGCCACACTGCGATACATGGTCGACACCTCAGAATCAGGGTCATCCGCGACAACCGGCAAACCACTATCCGACTGCTCGCGAATATACTTTGATAACGGCAACGCCCCTAGTAATTGAGTATTAAACTCCTCTGCAATTCTATCACCACCGCCCTCACCAAATATGTGCTCAGCATGCCCGCAATTACCGCAAATATGCATCGACATATTTTCTACTACGCCCAACACAGGGATATTCACCTTACGGAACATCTCAATGCCTTTTTTGGCATCCAGCAGTGCAATGTCTTGCGGGGTTGTCACGACTACCGATGCAGAAACAGGCACCTTTTGACTTAAGGTTAACTGAATATCACCGGTGCCCGGCGGCATATCGACAATCAAGTAATCCAAGTCGTCCCATAGCGTCTGGGTAATGAGCTGCTGTAACGCGCCACTCACCATAGGGCCACGCCATACCATAGGGGTATTTTCATTGACCAAGTATGCCATCGACATAGATTGAATCCCGCAAGCAACCACCGGCTTAAAGAACTTCTCTTGCTCGGTTTCTGGGCGTGTGCCTTCTTTAACCCCTAGAAGCATGCCCACTGACGGGCCATAGATATCCGCATCCAACAAGCCAACGCGCGCGCCGTCTGCCGCAAGCGCTAACGCCAAGTTCACGGCCGTTGTCGATTTGCCAACACCACCCTTACCGGATGCCACCGCAATAATGTTTTTCACGTTTGCGATATTCGCTAAATTTTCATGGGCTTTGTGGGATGTCACTTCCCAGCTGATATTCACTTGGGAGTCGTTAATACCTTCTATGTTTTCAATGGCGTATTGCAACATTTGTGAAATGCCATTTTTTAGGTGCTCACTTGGGTAAGCCAATTGAATATCGACTTCGGCTTTATCGCCAATCACGTCAATACGCTGTACCGCACCCGCCGCAAATAAATCCATATTCAAATATGGATCGTGGTAACCCTTTATGGCATCTTCAATAGCCGTTTGAAACTCAGACATATAAACCTTCCCAAACAATAACCTAGTAACTGGGTCGGATTTTACATTTTTAAAAGACGCAGGTCACTGTAAACAAAGTGTGACGCACGCAACACACTTAACCGATCGATAAGCCACAAAAGGACTCTTGCTAGACACGCCACAATCAAGGGCATAACCTAAAACACCACAATAAGATCAATCAGGAGACATCGATGAAATTATGGATTGCATTATTAGGCGCCTTTTTAGTATTAAATGGATTAATGGAAGTAGCCGACCTTAGCTTCAAATACGACCACTTAGTAAGCGGTGCCCTGTCTCTTGTGGCTGGTATCATGGTTTTCGTTCAAAAGTAATTGCGCGATAAACACACTAAGCTGCCACCTGACACGGATGGCAGCCCTTAACTGCCACTCCCTTTGCCCATAACTTTGGTTTTTACCGATTCAAATCAAGCCTGTAGCCACTACAGACTCTGCGTAAACCCTGCTATTATGCGCCGCTATTATATTTAAACGATTTACCCTGAGAACTCATCTTATGTCTACCCGTCGGATCCTTGTAACCAGCGCCCTTCCTTACGCCAACGGCCCTATCCATTTAGGCCACATGCTGGAATACATTCAAACCGATATCTGGGTGCGCTTTCAGCAATCCCGTGGCAATCAATGCAGCTACGTATGCGCTGATGACGCACACGGCACCGCCATCATGCTACGCGCTGAAAAAATGGGCGTCACCCCAGAAGAACAAATTGCGGCCGTACAAGCGGACCACGAAAAAGACTTCGCCGATTTTTCAATCAAATTTGATAACTATGGCTCAACCCATAGCGAAGAAAACCGTGAAATCTCAAGCCTGATTTACAACAAACTATTTGAGAACGGCCATATTGCGGTACGCGGCATTAAGCAGTTATTCGACCCAGAAAAAGAAATGTTCTTAGCCGACCGCTACGTAAAAGGCGATTGTCCTAAATGCAAAACACCCGACCAATATGGCGATAACTGTGAAAACTGTGGCGCAACCTACAACGCAGCCGAACTTATCAACCCTAAATCGGTTATGTCAGGCGCAACACCTGTTGAAAAAGAATCCGAACACTTCTTTTTTAAACTACCGGAATTCCAAGCTTTCCTAAAAGACTGGACCCGCTCTGGCACCTTGCAAAACGAAGTGGCCAATAAACTCGCCGAATGGCTAGACAGCGGTCTACAAGAATGGGACATCAGCCGTGACGCTCCTTACTTTGGTTTTGAAATTCCTAACGCGCCAGGCAAATACTTTTACGTTTGGTTAGACGCGCCTATCGGCTACATGGCCAGCTTCAAGCAATTATGCGAGCGCACCGATTTAGAGTTCGACGATTACTGGAAACCAGGCAGCGACACCGAGGTGTATCACTTCATTGGTAAAGACATCATCAACTTTCACGCCTTGTTCTGGCCTGCCATGCTACACAGTGCTGGCTTCCGTACACCAAGTGCGGTTTGGGCACACGGCTATGTAACGGTGAACGGCGCTAAGATGTCTAAGTCTCGAGGCACGTTCATTAAAGCCCGTACCTACTTGAATCAGTTAGATGCAGAGTACTTACGTTATTACTACGCTGCCAAACTGAACAACCGCGTTGATGACTTCGATTTGAATCTTGATGATTTCTCCCAGCGCGTAAACTCCGACCTAATCGGCAAGGTCATCAACATTGCCTCACGTTGTGCGGGCTTTGTGAAAAAATCCGGTGGTAAGTTAGCAGCTGAATTGCCAGACGCGCACATCCTTGAAGATGCCGTGGCCAAAGGTGATGTGATCGCACAATATTTTGAAGACCGTGAGTACAGCAAAGCCATCCGTGAAATTATCGCCCTTGCCGATATCGCAAACGAATACATTCACGAGAAAGAGCCTTGGGCACTGGCCAAGCAAGAAGGCAAAGAAGCCGAAGTATTAGGTATTTGCTCACTGGGTATTAACTTGTTCCGCCAACTCGTAACCTACCTTACACCTGTGCTGCCAAACTTAAGCGCAAGCGTTGCGCAGTTCTTACAGGTTGATGACTTAAATTGGGATTCGCGCAAAGCCCCTTTGCTTGACCATGAAATTACCAAGTTTAAAGCATTGATGAACCGCATCGAAAAAGACAAAGTAGACGCCATTGTTGAAGCTGAAAAAGCCGACGCCGAAGCAGAAGCGGCTGCAAACCCTGCAACTGAAAGTGCAGCTAGCCTGAGCGAACCATTAGCAGATGAAATCGAATTTGATGACTTTGCAAAAACTGATTTACGTATCGCTAAAATTGTTTCAGCCGATTACGTAAAAGGCGCCGGTAAGTTACTGCAACTCACATTGGACATTGGTGAAGGCAAAACACGTAACGTATTCTCAGGCATTAAAGCCGCCTACAACCCAGAAGATCTAACCGGAAAATTAACGGTGATGGTCGCCAACCTAAAACCACGTAAAATGAAATTCGGCATTTCAGAAGGCATGGTTTTAGCGGCAGGCCCTGGTGGTGATGAGCTTTGGTTACTTGAACCTCACGAAGGTGCCCAGCCGGGCATGCGGGTAATGTAATTTCAAATTATACTCAAAAATAATTTAAACACCTTATAACCCCAATTGTTAATCTCTAGCACTGGGGTTTCTAAATAAAATAGAAACCCCTGATCCAAGCATCAATTAAAATAGTAACTCATAAAAAGCTTACCAGATGGCCTGATAGGCTTGTACTATTATAGTTTCTACCATCATAGTAACTAAGATTAACACCGACAGAGCCACCAATACTAATTGCTTCAGATATAAATTTCTCTATTCCATATCCTGTAAAAAGTCGATAATAGCGTGCATCGTTATCGGAAAGCTCATGAGATATACTCAATCCACCATCAATAAAGTTTCTTATTTCATTATCATTCAAATAAAACCTTCGACCAATTGTTATCGTTAAATCATGTTCGGTTCCTCTATTACTGTAATCAGAGTCCTTTTCTGATATTGAATAATTTACGCCATAAAACAAATTGCTTTCTGTATGCCTTATCGTAACCCCATCCCCACCAACTGATACTACTTTTGAGTAATCACCCATATCATTTGCTTGCACAAACCCGCAACAAGAAACACTAACTACGACGACTAATTTAGAAATAAAACTCATTATTTTCATATCCCTATAAATAAAAAATAAACAAATAAAAATCTACCAAGTGCAGATGCGGCGAATATACCATAAACACACAAAATTAAAATAGCGCTAAAGTACCTATACAATAAAACCCCCTTCGTTTATTTTGCCTTTAATCAAGCAAGTAATTGAAAAGTGTACCGTGCAAACCATCCAAGGCAGCAAGTAAAAACATTAATGCCATTTGCGGGTAACCCAAAAGAAAATATGCCTGAACTAACCGACTATATAGAACTCGTTGAACTGACAGGCTGGGTGTTGCGCAATAATAATTGTGGCGTTATTTCAAATAACCTGCCACCTATACTACAAAGGCTTGGAATAGAATCGGATAATTGGTTAAAACTCACGACTTCGTTTGAGGCAAGTTTTAAGGATCTAGAAGGCTCCCCTACTTTCTTAGACAAAGCTATTCCGGTACTTGATCGAAAACGCCGGCCTAGCATTAAAAACGGCCAATCGCTA
>JAWUXY010000150.1:0-10832 GCA_034111105.1 Bermanella sp.
TTAGGGCTTGATACTATTTCAGGCGTTTTATCTGAATCGTCTTTGACCTCTATGGTTAAACCATAAACCTTAAATGCATCAAATTTCCCGGGGGTGATCGTAAACTCATTACTTTCGAAGTCTGTATCAAAACGCCAACTACCTACCGTATGTTCACTTAAGAATGAAGTTGGAAATAACTCTAAATGAAGGTTATTACCTATGTCTTTTTTATTAACATTTAAGTGAACACTGCCATCTGTACTCTGAATGTATGCATTATCTAAAAATAAGATTGGCTGAAATCGTTTAAATCGAACATTTTTTATGCGAGCCGATATTGGCTCTCCTGTATTAGCGTCTGTTAGCTTAAATTCTAAACGATCGGTATACCCACTATAGGTATCTAGTAATCCTGAATCCAAAAATGGTGCTTGCCAAAAGTGTCGATTGTAATATTTAACCCCTAATCCGCTTAAACTTTGATGAATGTAGATGTGATGAGGCTTATCAAAACCATGACAATGCTCTAAATGAGGAGTCGCGGTACTTTTAGGTGTAACCGTAAGTTTTACATCGCCTATTGTTTGCTCATAAATAGGGTGCAAATTAACGTCATGGCCAATCAGAAAATGGCCATGGTCACTGGCAAATTTAAAATCGACCTTAGATATAGAAAACGCCAGCTCAGAATGCAGCACGATTAGTGTGCACATTATAAATTTAAAAAAAGATATTTTGACGAATTTAGAGGGTGTCATCTAAATTGATTCCGTTCGTATAATAGATGACGCGTATTATCAAGATCTAGTAATGTAACGCAAGCCTTCTGTGTGAAATTCATTCAAACAGTTAAAATAAATAAAATAACTCATACAAAAAACGTAAAAAATAACATTTTATAGAATATAAAATGATTTTCAGTGCATCTTTTAATTTTCACCATATTACATTTCACGCACTTTATGCTCATGCTATTTCATTAAAAATATTTTTTAAATGTCAAAATACTAACGTCTTAATCTTTTAATGCATTCTAAAAATCAATCATACCCATCAATATTTCATGATATTAAAATTCTAATGTTTAGGTTTATTAATAAACGAATTGATTTCGTCTAGGGTTAAGTAGCGCCACTGGCCTACTTCAACATCCAAGCTCACCTTGCCAATTTTTTCACGATGCAACCCCACCACTCGATGACCCATCGCAGCAAACATGCGTTTCACCTGATGGTATTTACCTTCGACAATGGTCAGTAGTGCGTCTGTTTGGTTAATCATTTCTAGTTTAGCTGGACGTGTTAGATCAACTTCGTTTTGTAATTGAATACCCACTGCAAATTGTGCGATTAAGCTTTCATAGCAATCAAGATTAATTGGGCGGGATAAGGTTACACGATACACCTTTTCGCATTTTTGTGTGGGGCGAATAATATCAAATGACCAGCGACCATCGTCTGTGATGAATACCAAGCCAGTAGTATCGGCATCTAAGCGTCCGGCTACATGTAATTCGTTACTGCGGGGAATATCCAGATTTTTAAAAATTGAGGGGTAGGTTTCATCTACGTTTGAACAAATTGTATTTTTTGATTTGTGTAATAACAAATAACGAAAAGGTCGCGGTGTGAGTGTGTCGCCATTTAAACAGACTTGATTATTTTCATGTACTTGCGTGGCTTCTTTGGTCACGACCAATTGATTAACGGTCACCTTGCCAGTGTGAATGCAAGCAATGGCCTGTGATTTTGTGAGAGTAGTACTTTTACAAATAAATTTATCTAGGCGCATAAAAGTACACAATTAATCTCTCATATAAAAACGCCTTATAAAATACATTATAAGGCGCTCGGTTTTATTACGTATTCAAAGGTTGTATTAACAGATGGTATTAAAAGAACAGTTTCTTTAAATGAGCACCTGGGTCATCCGCACGCATGAATGTTTCACCCACTAAAAAACTATGAACGTTTTTATCTCGCATCGTTTTCACGTCATCAGGCCCAAGAATACCGCTTTCAGTAACCAGTAGAGTACCTTCTGGCACTTTAGGTAATAAATCAAACGTGGTATCAAGGCTTAATTCAAACGTATGCAAATTACGATTATTAATGCCTAGGATATTGGGTGGTAGGTCCATGGCGCGCTCAAACTCGGCTTCGTCATGTACTTCAACCAATACATCCATGCCTAGCTCTAGTGCGCAGTGATTAAGCTCTTGCATTTGTGCGTCAGACAACGCTGATACAATTAGCAAAATACAATCGGCTTCCATGGCACGTGCTTCTACGATTTGATACGGGTCAACCATGAAGTCTTTACGCAGTACGGGTAAGCTACAGGCTTTGCGTGCCTGTTTTAAGAACTCATCACTACCTTGGAAAAAATCCACATCCGTCAGTACCGACAAACACGCCGCGCCGCCTTGTTCATAAGATTGCGCAATATCAGCTGGCACAAAATTTTCACGTAACACACCTTTGCTGGGTGACGCTTTTTTAATTTCAGAAATAACAGCCGGGTGACCTGCGGCGATTTTAGCTTCAAGCGCCGCTTTAAAACCACGAGGCTTATCGCTGTATTTTGTTTGGCTTGCTAACTCATTAATTGTGATGTTAGCCGAGCGCTCTTTCACTTCTTGCCATTTACGATCAATGATTTTTTTTAAAATGGTTGGTGTATTCATGATTACTTCACTTTTAAATACGGGCAATTAAGCGTCTAACAATACGCGCGAAAACGCTGCCAATTCATTTAGTTTTTCAAGCGCTAAGCCTGTGGAAACCGCATCTTCTGCCATGGAAACACCTTCTGCTAACGAGCTAGCTAAGTTGGCAGCATAAATTGCAGCACCTGCATTTAAGGCAATTAAATCAGCGGCTTTAACGCCTGCTTCGGTTTCACGTTTGCCTAATGCATCTTTAATCAATGCCAAACTTTGCTCAGCGCTTTCAACCGATAAACCAATTAGGCTTTGGCTTTGCATGCCAAAATCTTCTGGTGTGATTTCGTATTCGGTTACTGTGCCGTCTTTTAATTCGGCCACACGTGTGGCAGACGCCAAACTGATTTCATCTAAGCCGTCTTTTGCGTGCACGACTAATACATGGTTTGAACCCAGTCGGCCTAATACTTCTGCGAGTGGCTTACATAAGTCACCGTTAAACACGCCCAGCACTTGGTTAGGTACATTGGCCGGGTTCGTAATCGGGCCAAGCATGTTAAATATGGTGCGCATGGCGAGTTCTTTACGCGGGCCGATGGCGTGTTTCATGGCGCCGTGGTGGGCTGGGGCAAACATAAAACCCACACCTATTTCATTAATAGCACGGGTCACTTGATCAGCCGTTAAGTTTAAATTAACACCTGCCGCTTCAAGTACATCGGCACTGCCAGTGGTGGATGACACACTGCGATTACCGTGTTTAGCCACTTTACCGCCCGCTGCTGCCACAACAAATGCGGCGGCAGTGGAAACATTAAAAATATTGGCGCCATCGCCGCCAGTGCCACAGGTATCAACGAGATGTTCGTCGTTAATCAAAACAGGCGTGGCCAGTTCACGCATTACGCGTGCAGCGCCAGTAATTTCATCAATGGTTTCGCCTTTCATGCGCAGAGCCACTAAAAAGCCGCCAATTTGTGCATCGCTTGCTTCGCCGGTCATGATGGTTTTCATCACAGCCATCATTTGCTCTTCGGTTAGATTTTGGCGTGATACCACTGTGTTTAAAGCTTGTTTCATATCCATGGAGAATCCTTAGTATTAATTTGGGAAAATAAAGAGCAGAAATACGGGGCAAGCCCCTAGCGCCATCGCCACGAACGGCATAACAAAGTGAACAATATTAAATGGTGCGAAGTACCCATGGTCATTTCCCAATACACAGGTGAAAAAGTGGGCTCACTATACCAGCCTCGCACCAGCGCTCCAAGCTTGACCCTGTTCAGGGGGAGTCATATGGGCTTTAATCAAGGAGGTGCGTTGACTGCGCACCGATTTATATTGACCAAGTAGTCAGCTTTATTTAATTTAGGGCCCATCATTAAGACTAAAATTAAGGTGCCACTATGAGTTACCCAAGGGACATGATCGGCTACGGCCCTCACCCCACTAAAACCGAATGGCCGAATAAGGCAAAGATTGCAGTACAGTTTGTTATCAATTACGAAGAAGGCGGTGAAAACTGCGTTCTTCATGGTGATGATGCTAGTGAAGCGTTTTTATCGGAAATTGTCGGTGCCCAAGCCTTACAAGGCGTGCGCCACATGAACATGGAATCCATCTATGAATATGGCTCACGTGCAGGGTTTTGGCGTTTGCACCGTATGTTCACCGAACGTAATTTGCCAGTGACCGTATTTGGTGTGGCCATGGCATTGCAACGCAACCCAGACGTGGTTGACGCCATGCTCAAAGCCGATTGGGAAATCGCCAGTCACGGCTTGCGTTGGATTGATTATCAATATGTACCCGAAGAACTCGAAAAAGAACACATCGAGCAAGCATTAGATATTCACCAAAAAGTCACTGGCAAACTGCCAGCAGGTTGGTACACGGGCCGCATGAGCCCAAACACTCGCCGCTTAGTGGTTGAAACCGGCAAGCTGCTTTACGATGCCGATTCCTACGCCGACGACTTGCCGTATTGGTTGCACGAATTTGAAAAGCCTCATTTAGTCGTGCCCTACACATTGGATGCCAACGACATGCGTTTTGCCTCACCACAAGGCTTTAACAGCGGCGATCAATTTTTCACCTACTTAAAAGACAGCTTTGATGTACTGTACGCAGAAGGTTGTGATACACCAAAAATGATGAGCATTGGTTTGCATTGCCGCTTGGTGGGTCGCCCTGGTCGTGCAGCATCGCTTGCGCGTTTTTTAGATTATGTCATACAGCATGATGATGCATGGGTGTGTACACGCGAAGACATTGCTAAGCATTGGGTGGCGAACCACCCTGCTTAAAAATGAAAGCCGTGCCCGCGGGTGAAAGCCAATCGCTTTAAATTAGAATTTTCACTTAAGGTTCAGTTTAAATTAATGGGCATTTTTTTGTCGGGCGCGGGGCGCAACTCCTACAAGGTAGTAGTCCGAAAAATTTATCAGGTTAAAATACTTCAAGGTAAGAATCCGTACCTGCAGGTGAATGCTAGCCAATTTTGTGAATATTGTTTTAGCTAATGGAAGGTTTTTCCACCAGCCAGAGCTGCTCAAAAATTGTCGCTAACCAATTCACTTGCGCTTGATTGACGCGAGCATCATGACTGTAAGCGCTTTTATTAAACTGCGCTAAAAACACATCCACATCTTCCGTTTTTAGATTCGGCAAACCTAATTCCCTAAGCAGTACGATAAAATCGGCCGCGGTACTAAATTCAAACGCTTTGTTTTGCAAACGTAAACTGGTTTGTATCGCCTGAATATAAAACTCATAGTCTTGCAGCGTACCTTGCTTTTTGTAAGCGGCAACTTTTTTCTTTAAACGATACTCGTGCCATGTTGGCTTCAGTTGCTGGTAAAGCATCCAGATAATAACCAAGCTAATCCCAAAGGCTATGATATAAAGCCCAAGCTCCAGCGCGATCCATTTAATAGCAAGGGCCACCACACTCACTGTTAACACAATGCTTTGCCAAAGTTGCAGCATGACTTTACTCATCGACCAATCCGCTTGTTGCTGTTCAAGTATCTCCAACTGTCGATCAACGTATTCGTTTACTTTTTCATAGGTGAGTGCTTGTTCTGTTTGTTGTTGAGGTAACTGGTAATAACTGGTTGGCTCGTAAGGCACCCAGCCTAAACCTTGGTGGTAGGCTTCTGTCCATGCGTGGCCGTCGGTACCGCGCACTTCAATAAAGCCCGTTAGTGGATTTTGATCAGTGGCGGCATAACCATTTACTACCCGTGATGGGATACCTAACGTGCGCAACATCAGGGCCATAGCGCTGGCAAAATATTCACAGTGACCATAACGAGTTTCAAATAAAAACTCAGACAATGGCGTTTTACCTTGTGACGAAATCACGGTGTCTAAGGTGTAAGCATAGTTATTACGAAGGTGCTGCTCTAATTGATAGGCTTTATCCCAAAGGCTTTCACTGTTTTGTGTCACTTGTTGCGCAAGAGCAGTAATGTTTGCATCCATTTGTTTCGGTAATTGCAGGTACGAATACAAATTATCTTCTGTCACTGGGTACACCAAACGCCCTTGATGCCAATTACTGATCATGGCCGCGCGATAAGCAGTACCTTGCTTCAGTGTCTGTGGCACTTGAAAACTGCCGTATTCATCTTGGGTCAGTACCGTGGCAGGAAAAGCCAAACTGCTCGGCTGCCAAGCCATAGGAATCGCACTCAATAAGTCTTCGGCTAACTCCACCTCGTAACCCACGGCTATCGTCGCATCATCCACTGGCAAGATGATGAACTCACCCTTACGTTCTTTGACATAAGATTTTAGTGACTGTGATTGCGCCCAAGCGATACCGTCAAATTGATCAAATATTTTTGTGGTTAGGTACAAAGGCGCATCACTGCGCACATACATAACAATATTCGGGTTTTGTCTTGCACGATTATCTAAGCCAAAATCATCATTGGATTCACGTTGATTGCTGGGCTCATCAAAGTATTCGTTCGCGTCACCTTCATGCTCTTCACCTTCAACAATCCTTTCATTATTATCTTTGCTTTCGAGTTCACTTAAGGGTTGCTTGAGTTGTTGCAGCGCCTGCTGTAGCTCGTTATTTTCTGGATTCTGTGCCGCAATATCATCAGCCATATTCTGGGCGACACTCTGGTAATCAGATGGCTCGTCCATTGAATCATCTTGTTCATTATTTTTCGCTTTTCCTAGCCAGACTTTATCGTGATAAAAATGCTCCGAACCCGGTGTCGCACCCAGTAGTAAAGCCGGGAATCTTGGCATAATTAAATACACCACAACGGTGCACGCCAATAACAGTGCACTGCTTTTCAACCATAACGATAAACGTACCGTGAAGTGACCTACACTTAATGAAAATAATGCTGCACATAGCAGCAAACTATAAGGAATAAAATACAAGATAAAACTGCCATCACGGCTTTGACTGGCACTAAAGGTAATTAACGTAAAGCTAAGCATTAAACCTAAATAATATTGGCGCTTACCAAAAGTTTGCAGATTTAACGCAAGCTGAGCGAATACCACAAACACTAATAATGCAGCGGTGATACCTAAGATAAAAATAAGGGGAACAAAAATCATCATGCCAAACATGGCAATTTGTTCCGCACCTTTTTTATATGGGTCTTCTTCTTTGGTTTTGCCATCCATTAAGTTTAGGCAATAACGTGCAAGAAAAAAGTACATTACACCCGCCGGAATAGCCAACACGCCAAATTGCAAACCTGACATAACAGAAGCAACGGCCACCGACACGGTAGCGCTATAGGGAATAGCCGTTTGTTTCATCCGAATATCCCCCAAAGCGATGTACTACTACCGATTTTAATATGCGTTTCACGGCCTTGTTGCGTCGTTTTTATCCCAGCGTTCACACCAAAATTAGGATACGATGATTGATCAAAACAAATATTCATTTGATGCTGATATGTCATTAATGGCAGCGAGCTAACATGGGCATCTTGTGAACTGTTAAAATGAATGACCAGTGGATAGGCTTTTAGCTGGCTCGATACCTCTTGCGCGCCAACATTACTATCACCTTGCCATAACGCCAGATCTCGCAATAATGGCTGTAAATCACGCTGATAAGGTGTCACTTGATACTGTTGCTCCCGTGATAAAACAACGAGTAAACCACAACCATCCTGCGCACATTTTTCAGCCAAAGATGCCACCACTTGCAACATGTGTTCACGGGGGTTAAATGCATCATCTATCACCCATGCTGGATTACTATTTAATATCACTGCCATGGCTGGCATTTTGGTACTATCAAATTCCTTTACGATCCATTCGTTGTGCTTTGCACTCATGCGCCAATGCATATGCCGCATTTCATCGCCATCACGATAAGCGCGCACCATGGCAAAATCTTGCTCGGCTTTTTGTAAATGCTGCGGAATATCGCCATCCACTTGTGAGCCTAATAAATGTTGCTCTGGCAGTTGCCTTAACGGGAACACCCTTGGATACACCACACACGATGCGGCCTTAATTGAAAACGTTTTAGTTAACTTAACTAAACCAAACGGAAAATAAGACGAGACAGCTAGTTGGTTAAATTGATGTTCGCCACGTCGAGCAAACCGAACCGCCAAAGGTTGCTCAATAACACGATTAAATTCATCAAATGCAGTCAGAGATGTTTCACTCAATAATTGATGTTCATCATGTAACTGGGCCGTTAACAAATAACGCTTACCTTGAGCTGTCATCATCACTTTGGCATGGGCGGCTTGTTCGGTAAACGCATCTGTCGGCAATGTAATTGAACAGGACAGGCCCCGTAGCTGCCACCACGCCCCCACGTAACTGATGATCAACGCCGATATTAAAAATGCCAACATGGCATAAAGTAAGTGCAATCCACGATTCCAAGCCACTAAAAATACAACGAGTACTAATAACCAAATAACCCGTTCAAGTGTAATCAATTGCTCTAACCGTGTTTGCCACTTTGACAACACGGCATTAGAAGGAGTGGTAGGTTCCATTGATTTATACCAAGACTAAGCCGGAATTCGCTTGCTTATTAACACCTTGCTGTTGACTCATTCCTGGCACGGGAATCATCATCGCCACCTTTTGAAAAAAAGCTTTATCAAGCGTCATTTCTTTCACACTTAATAAGCGGTGAGATAATACGGGGGATGCCATCATTAATAGATCATCCGGCGTAACATACTGGCGCTGTTGCAGTAACGCATAGGCCTTGGCAGCTTTAATTAAAGCCACGCAACCACGTGGGCTCACCCCAATGCGAATATCACTGTGTTGATTGACCGCATCACATAAGGCAGCGGCGTATTCGAGTACGTCTTCTTTTATTAATACTTTTTGCACCACAGCTTGTAGTTGCGCCAAGATTTTAGGATTAATTAGCGGCTTAAGTCCTTGCTCCGGCTGTTGCGCTAAGTTGATTAGTGCAATTTTTTTCAAACTCGCGGCGTTCGGGTACTCAATGTTTAACTTGATAAAAAATCGATCTAACTGTGCCTCAGGCAATGGGTAGGTACCGCTAAATTCAACTGGATTTTGTGTGGCCATGACTAAAAATTGCTGATCTAAATCGTATGTGGTGCGATCTAATGTCACGCTGCGCTCAGCCATTGCCTGCAACAATGCCGACTGGGTACGCGGAGAGGTACGGTTAATTTCATCAACTAATAACAGCTGGGTAAAAACCGGCCCTTTATGTAAAGTGAATTCTTGCGTTTTTGGGTTAAATACATTGGCACCGGTGATATCCGATGGCATTAAATCCGGCGTGCATTGCACACGCTGATAATCTAACCCCACTAATTTTGATAGCACTTTTACTAATGTGGTTTTACCTAGGCCTGGAGCCGCTTCAAGCAGGAGGTGCCCTTGGTTTAATAACGCGATAAGGAGTTGATCAACTAACCACTTATCTAACACCATAGAGTGGTTAAGTTGCTGGCGTAGCTTTTGCAAAATTAAATGGGTTTTCTGGATGTATTCATCAGACATGGTTAACTCCGTTTATATCTGGCTTGCCTTATTAGGAGACGGATTCTACCCAAAGCAAGCCAAATGTCTAACCTACCCAATCACAATTTTTAAAATGCGGCGTATCCGAGCACCTTTCAAACGATAAGGGGTAGAATCAATGGTTATGCTGCCTTCTTCAATTTGCTACACTTTTACGATAATAATAAAAATATTGAAGCATTATGCACCCATTCCACACCATACCGCTGATTCATCGACGCGTGAACTTTACCTTCGACAAGGTGGAGCCCGTCTGGTTAAGCGATTCTATCAAAACGCAATTCATGCATGCACTATCATTATTTATTCCAACTTCAGAACGCATCGTCATTGAAATTATGCGTAAGCAGCTTACAAAAGATCACGATGATGGTATTCGATTATTAATTTCTGATCTCATTAAACAAGAAGGCCAGCACGCTGCGATGCATCGCCGTGCTAATCTTGCCATTTTAAAACGTCACCCTGAATTGACGTTTGTTATCCGCTTGCAAGCCGGCTTCATGAAATTCATTCAAAAAATATGCTCGCCATCACTTGAATTAGTCATACCCGTTGCCTTTGAGCACGTTACCGCAGCGATTAGCAAAGATGTATTAACGCATCAGCATTACTGGCTTGGGGATAAATTAGAAAATAATAACGCAGCGGTTGATTTTTTATTATGGCATTGCTTAGAGGAGTTAGAGCATCAATCGGTTTGTTATACTGTGTATAAAAGCCGATTTAAGAGTAATTACCGTATTATTTTGAGTATTGTAATACTGTGGCTACCCATCACTATGCTTTCTATTTTTACAGTTCAATGTTATTTATTGATAAAAGACAAAACATTACTCAACCCTAAAAACTGGGTTCATTATGTTTCATTTACTGTGCGTACCTGTCGGTTATTTTTTAGAGGCATTTTTAAGTACCGCAAAAAAAATCATAATATTTGGAATGAAAGAGACGTGATTTTATACGAAGCGGCTCAGCATGCATTTAATCAACGCAACCAGTGACCCACATCTAAATACTGGATACAAAAACGCCCTCATAAGAGGGCGTTTTTATTTTGAGCTAAGCAATGCAATTACGCTAGGTGCTTAACAAGTGCAACGCCAACCGCGTGTGCACTTGATGGGTTTTGGCCGGTGATCACTCGGTTGTCTTCAACCAC
>JAWUXY010000151.1:0-32749 GCA_034111105.1 Bermanella sp.
CCGCTCAGCATGAGCGACATACACACTATTCAAAATTGATAACACATCAGGTGATATATGAAAGCGATTGGATACTTACAAGCACAAGCCATTGAGAACGATGACTCTTTAATGGATATCGAACTACCAACGCCCGTTGCCTTAGGCCGTGACTTGTTAATAAAAGTCAACGCGGTATCCGTGAATCCAGTGGATACCAAAGTGCGTGCTAATGCCTCACCAGAAGCGGGTGAGTATAAAGTATTAGGTTGGGATGCCGCGGGTGAGGTGGTTGCTGTTGGCGACGAGGTATCGTTGTTTAACGTAGGTGATCAAGTCTGGTATGCCGGCGACATTACTCGCCTAGGTTCAAACGCACAGTTTCAATTAGTCGATGAACGTATTGTGGGTACTAAACCCGCCTTGTTATCAAATGCTGAAGCGGCGGCCATGCCATTAACGGCCATTACCGCTTGGGAATTATTATTTGATCGTTTAGGTTTTACGCCAGCTGCCATTACGGGTTCACAGCACAGCGCTGATAACCAGCCACGTATACTCATTATGGGTGCAGCAGGGGGCGTGGGATCCATTCTAACTCAGCTGGCTGCTAAGCTTACAAATGCCACTGTAATTGGTACGGCATCACGCCCAGAAAGCCAAGCGTGGGTAAAAGAATTAGGTGCCGATCATGTGATTAATCATTATGAGCCACTACAACAACAGCTCAGTGATTTAGGTATAGACAGTGTGACCCATGCGATTAGTTTGAATCAAACAGACAAGCACTATAGTCAACTTGTAGACGTACTTGTACCGCAAGGTAAGTTAGCGCTTATCGATGACCCAGAAGGTGTTATTGATATTAAACAATTAAAAATGAAGTCTTTATCACTGCATTGGGAATTCATGTACACACGTTCAATGTTCAATACATCGGACATGCAAAAACAACATGATTTATTAACTCAGGTAGCAAAACTCATTGATGAGGGCGTTATCAAAACCACACTGGGCGAACATTACGGCACGATCAACGCCGATAATTTAAAGCGAGCTCATAGGCACATAGAAACAAACCAAGCTGTGGGTAAAGTCGTACTAGAAGGTTTTTAATGAGCACTAGAGTTAAATCTGGAGAGCAATAGATATGAGTGATTTAACGATAGTTGCACGTATAGAGGCGAAAACAGGCAAAATTGATTTGGTAAAAACAGCCTTATTAAAGCTTATTGAGCCAACTCGTAAAGAAGAAGGTTGCTTGCAGTACGAGCTTCATCAAGATACTGAAAACCCCGAAGTATTTTTCTTCTTTGAAAACTGGGTGTCTCGTGAATTATGGCAAACCCATATGAATAACGTGCATTTAAAGGAATATATGGAAGAAACGGAAGGCTTAGTGGCTAGCTTTACCCTCAATGAGATGAATAATATCTCGTAGAATTTAGTATGCTTTTATTCGATAAGTAAGTCATATTTGCGCTTAAGTGAGCAACTTATAGCGCAAATATAATATTACTTTTAGCCACAAAAAGCGTCTAAATGATCAATTATAATATTATTCGTTGCTGATCATTTTTTTTGCCCAGCCTAGAGCTGAATCTAAAATTTCTTTTTCTTGCTTTGGGTCTGATACACATCTAGCCATCATGACGCCGCCGGCCAATAAGGCCATTAGTGCCCAAGCATCATTTGGATTATTTTTATGTAGGCCTTGGGTTATATTATTTGCGATCTGCTTTGAGTAATTAGAGTACGTGTCCTTTGTATCAATGTCTGCTCTCATTACATCAGCAGATAGGCCCGGTACAACACAACTGCCGGCAAGGTTTTCGACGTGCTCGGTTCCTAGGTAATAGTGCAAAAAGTGCTGAGGCCATTCATCGCCATGATTTTTTTCAAGCTGCTCAATCGTATTCGAGTAATCTTCCAGTCCATTTTTGATTACTTCAGAGAAGGCTTCATTCTTGGATGAAAAATGGCCGTAAAACGCACCTGAAGTTAGGCCAGCTCTTTTAACCAGACCATTGATGCCCAAGCCACCGTAACCTTCTTCACGGAACCCTTCGCCCGCCGCATCTAATATGTTTGCGCGTATTTTTTCCATATGCTCTTTTGATGCACGCATATCAACCTCCAAAACTAATAGATACTGATCATTATATTTATCCTTGACATATATAGCGATCACTATCTATTATAGGTTTAATATATAGTGATCGCTATATATTAAACCTATTGAGGGATATGACATGCCAATACAAATTATTATGACGGAAGGGTTAATAGAAAAAACAGAGGCTCATAAGCTGCACAGTGATGTTTCTCAAGCATTTCTTGATGCTCACGAGATCAGCGATAACGCCTTTATGTTACCGAATGTGATTGGTGAGGTGGTATTTGTTGAAGAGGGATTAACGTTCTCAGGTAAAAGAATTAATCCGATTGCAATTGTAGAGCTCAGGGTGCCCTCGTTTACTTTTGGCACTCAGCGGCAGAAGGATGGTTTTGTTGAGGTTGTAACAGACATTGTGCTTGATGCAACTGCTGGGAAGCTAGCGAAGACATCCATTTGGGTCAATGCTGTCTATGCCGTTGATGGGTTATGGGGCATAGCTGGTAAAGCGTATACAAATGATGAGCTGAGGCAGGGCATCCAACAAGCTGCACAATAATGGATTAGCGCTCTGTGTTTAATGAAAGCGCAGAGCGCATCAAAATAGAGGCTAGATTATGGTCAATTTCGCCCCCACACGATTGCTACATACTATGTTACGTGTAAAAAACTTAGATAAATCAATAGAGTTCTATACGAGCATATTAGGTATGAAAGTCTTAAGGAAACATGATTATATAGAAGGACGTTTTACACTGGCCTTTTTAGGATATGAAAATGAGCAGACAGAAACAGTAATCGAACTTACCCATAACTGGGGTGAACATGAGTATGAATTAGGCAGCGGATTTGGTCATCTAGCTTTTGCAGTAAATGACCTACACACCTTATGTGATCAGTTATTAAAAAAGAATATTGTATTTACAAAAAAGCCTGCACCAATGCGGTTTGACACAAGTGAAATGATCGCTTTTATAGTAGACCCTGATGACTACTTAATTGAATTAATTGAAAAAACGTAATGCTTAAAAATAATAAAATCATCATGTTTTTTACACTAATATTTTGCTTATAACCTAGATGATAAATTAATTATTTTTGAGGTAATTTTCAATTACTTGAACAAACTCATTACAGTGTGCATCACTGGTTAAAAAAGATGTTACCAAGCGCACATAGCGATCATTACCATTAAGTGCCATATGAACAGGTAGAATAGCTGGATACCAATCATAGAACTCAGCGCCTTGCGCGTTAAGATGATCGGCAAGCGGTTTGGGCAATGTAATAAATAACTCGTTCGCTTGTACTGGCCATATTATCTTAATATCGGCGAATGCTTTGAGTTGCTGGGCCAATTTTTGTGCGTGTTGGTTTGCATGATCCGCTAACTCAAGCCAGTGATTATCGTGTAACCACGCACTAAACTGCGACCCAAACAAACGCCCCTTTGAAATCAAATGGCCGGCTCGTTTACGTAAGTGTGGCATTGACCGGGCATCATCTTTGTTAAAAAAGATAACCGCTTCTGCGCATAATGCTCCGCATTTGGTGGCGCCTAAACTTAAAACATCCACACCTACCTGCCATGTTAGTTCAGCAGGGCGACATTTTAAATGGGAGACAGCATTAGAAAAGCGCGCGCCGTCCATATGCAATTTTAAACCATGCTGCTTGCACTCATGACTAATAGCTTGAATGTCAGTAGCTGAATAAACTTGTCCTAGCTCATTGGCTTGGGTAATGCTAACCGCACCCACCTGTGAGTTATGGGGGATATCATCACCACCTAGGGACATATAATGGCGAATATGCTCTGCAGTAAGTTTATTCGAGTGCTGTGCGATCCCCATTATACGGGCACCGCCAGTAAAGAATTCAGGGGCAGTTGATTCATCCATAATGATGTGAGAGCTGCTATGGCATAACACGGTTTGCCAAGGCTTTACTAAACTGGCTAGCGCTAAGCAATTTGCCGCCGTGCCTGTTGGTACAAAAAACACGTCAAGTTCACATTCAAATACGGCACTTAATTGATCAATGGCTTGCTGAGTGTAGTGATCATCACCATAGCCATGGGTAAACCCTTGGTTGGCCGCTATGATGGCATCAAGAATAGGTTGTGACGCGCAGGACTGATTATCGCTACCAAAAAACATAGAACAATACCTAAAATATAGTTAAGACAGTGTAGCTTTTTATGATGCTTATTACTGCTAATATGCATAGAAAAGTGAATAGGCAGAGGGCTACGCTTGGTATTGTAAGTGCCTCTTATAAGCCTTGTTATAGGGTGAAAATCATAAATGTAGACACAAATCGCTAATTTTAACCATTGCTATCTATTGTTAGATTATACGGCCATACTGGTATTGTTAGCTCTGACTGTGTTGTTTGAATGAAGGTCACTGATAACCACAATCCTTAGCGTATTTTAAGCGGTTTAAGGTTTATTCTATTAAAAAGTGGAGCGTATCATGAGCAAAGGCAAAGACAGCAAGAAAGACACAAAAAAGAAACCGTTGTTAACAGCAAAAGAAAAGAAAGCTGAAAAAGCATCCAAAAAAACGGTTACTAATGTGTTAGGTAACTAAACAATATTAGAATGTATTGAATATGTTGATAATCATAAAAAAACCAGTTAAGCAATTAACTGGTTTTTTTATGCGTGATGATTTAATCGTAATTAAGCGTATTATATTTATTCAGATCTCTATTTATAACATATTGATAAGGGAATAATTGAACTGTGAGTAAATTAACAAGCAAGCCGTTACAATTAATAATCCACCCATTAATTGATTAAAGGTATTTAGCTTAACGTTATTGTTTAAAAGTATCGTGGCTTTGCTCCCTAATAGTGACCAAGAAAAAAGTGAGGCATAACATACTAAAAAATAGATAAGTGAAAAAGTTAAAAAAACGTAGTGATTATTAGAATTTGAAAATAATGATACGCCTGCTACGCACGCTATCCATGCTTTAGGATTTAACCACTGTAAAAGAAAACCTTGCATAAAAGTTGGCTTATTGTGATTTGTAATGGTTAATTCTGATTTTGATGTGGCAACCAAATACCCCATATATACAATAAATAGTGAACCAGCAATGGCTAAATATTTAAGAAATGATGGGTATAAGTCAATTATTTTATAAAAGCCTAACCCAATGAATAATAGCAATAGTGTAAAGCCAATAGTAGCACCGGAAACGAAAGAAAACGTTTTACGTATGCCATAGTTGGCACCTGAAGACAAAATTATCATATTCACAGGTCCTGGCGAAATAGACATAGCCAGAGAGAATGAAAACATTGTTAAAAATAGTGACATTACTTTCCTTTATATTATTTAAATAAAAAGACACTAGAAATGTAATAATTTGTCATTACATGTCTTTGATGATGATTAAAAAATAGCTATTTTGAATCTTTAGGGACGCTATCGAATGAAACTACATATAGTATGACATATTCTTTTCACTAAATTCGACATAATGAACGCCGCAATATACAGGCAAAACCATCAGGTGGATTGCATCAAGATTACTACAAGTAGCACGAGGCTTTATCATCATCAAACCTTCTATTTTTTAATAAAAAAATATTAAATTCCCCTAAAAATAATGGGTAAAATTATTTTATTAAAATCGTAATGATTTCCATTTACTAGTGTTTTTGTTTTTAATCGATAAAGAGCGATAAAAATCAAGCTGTGGAAGTTACTTTCTGCTTATATGTTCAACAATCTATTAGACTCGAATTATTCACATATTATTTAGATTGTAATTTTTAATACACATATACACGTAAATATTTTTAGAGTTGGCCATATTAATCAATACCTTCTTAAAAGAATTATGTTATGAAATAACAAGGTATCTAGAAAAATAAGCGTTCTTTACTTTAAGTGATTTTTCTAATGAAAAGGCATTAGATTGGAGTATTTTGTGCGCGATTGTTTTAGGTGAAGGTCTTATTAGTCTTCTGAGGTTTTATCGAAATATGACAACAACTCAACAAACTCAATGCGATATTAAAGAACGGTTTCAATCACTCGAATATTGTTTACTTAATAAAATTGGGCAAGGAGGGTTTGGCAGTGTCTATCGAGCTAAAAAGTTAAGTACAGGACAGTATGTAGCTATAAAATTTCTTAATCTTAATGCTGATTTAGATGAATTAAAGCGAAATAGGTACATTAATCGCTTCCATCGAGAAGCAGAGTTAAGCTGCTTACTTCAACATCAGAATATTGTTCGTTTATTAGACAAAGGTGTATGTGATCAAGGATTAATTTACGCAATATTCGAATATGTAGAAGGTGAGTCATTAAAGGAGGTATTACAAAAAGAGAGCCTCCCCCCTCAACTGGTTGCGGACTTAATGGGTCAGGTACTTGATGCATTGAGTCATGCACACGAAAAGGGAGTGATTCACCGAGATTTAAAGCCAGCCAATATCATGCTGGTTAAAACGGGTACAGGGTTTCACATTAAAGTTCTTGATTTTGGTATTGCTACTCTTACTCATGAAGCGCGCTATCAAGATTATCAAACCATAACTCTTACGCATGAAACGTTGGGAACACCTAGTTATTGCGCGCCAGAGCAGTTAAGGGGAGAGCCGCCCACCATAAAAAGTGACTTATATGTATGGGGACTTGTTTTTATTGAATGCTTAACCGGTAAGCCCGCGATTAGTGGTTCAAGCTTGGCTTCAGTGTTTCATCAGCAGCTTAGTCAAAGCAGTATTAACTTACCCCTATGGATTGCTTCTCATCCTGTTGCAGCATTATTGCGACGAGTTTTACATAAAAAAAGCCAAGACCGCATCAGTAAAGTTTTAGATATACACAGTGAATTAGGTAAGATAAATTTCTCTACTATGGTCGTACCTAAATCATCGAGCGATTTTCATACTTTAATTGCGCCGATTCCAGCATTAGATCAAACATTACTTAATACTGGCTCTCATTATTTCACGGTTGTTTCTGAAAGAAAGCCTATATCGGTTTTATGCGTTTCTTTATCTATTCAGGCCGTTAGTGACAGTGTGGTCGATCTTGAAGTAATTGAAACGCTTCATCGTGATCAAAAGATTATGTGTGTTGATTTGGCGACACGTTATGGCGCGTTTCATACGGGCACATTAGGAGATACTCTTTTATTTTATTTTGGGTATCCACAAGTATCCGATAACGATTGCCGTCTGTGTGTTCGTACTGCGCTTGAGATTAGTAGTAGTTTAACAAAGAGGAATGCCTTATTAAGAGACTCTCAGAATATTGAAATAAACGCGAAAATGGGACTTCATTCTGGATTGGCAACCCATTATTCTGGGCTCCCTCCAGAAGGAGAGGTAATTAGTATTGCAATGGAGCTCACGCGTACAGCGTGTGTCGGGCAGGTTTACTGCACGGAATCGAGTAAGAGGTTACTGGATTCCTATATTGATTTTATTTTTAATGAAGAGCGTATTATGGGAGTCAATCGCCAATCAACCTCTATTTATCAAGTATTGGGTGAAAGGGTTTATGAATCGATTGGTTTATTAAAGAGCGGTAGAAGCAATGCTAATATTGTTGGACGAAAAAAAGAAATAAAAAAAATAAAAACTATATTGGCGTGCAGTGATGGTCACTCGATCATTCACTTATTCGGAGAGCCAGGTATAGGAAAATCGCGACTATTATTTGAATTGAAAGAAAATATAACAACAGAGGAATTCCTTTTTTGTCAATGCCTTCCAGAACAAAAATTCAGTGGTTTGTTCCCCATAATTAATTTAATGAAGATTCGATTTTCACTTGGCTCGTTACCAATGGATCAAGCGGCTAAGAAGATCATGAAATTATATAAATTAGCAGGCGGTATGAATGAAAGTATTGCGATACCTTTGTTGTGCTCATGGTTGAATATCAGTGTACCAAACGATATTCCATTAGTTATAACACCCGCGGAAAAAAATAAAGATATTCTTTTTGAATCAATCCATATTTTATTATTCTCTCATAGATCAGAAAATAAACGGATCATTTTTGTACTTGAGGATATGCATTGGATTGACCCTACAACACTCGAATTTATCTTATATTTAATGAACCAAAAGTGCTTTATTGGTAATAAATCCGTGTTTTTATCAACGTCACGCCAGGCTTTTCCTAGCTATTTATCTCAGCACTACTGTGTGTCTATAAAATTACTAAGATTAGACAATGATGAATCAAATAGATTAATAGCCAATATTTTTGATCGAAAATCAATTTCTTTTAATGTTATGCAGGCGGTTAACTCACGAGCCGACGGTATTCCGCTTTATATTGAAGAGCTTGTTAATATGTTTAAGGATCAAAATTTAACACGGTATCTTAACGGAACGATAGACTTTATAGATCAAGAGTCCATAACAGATATACCTGAAACACTGCTTGAATCATTGCAACAAAAATTAGACGGTCTTATTAATGCAAAAGAATCGGCTCAATTAGCTTCTGCAATAGGGCGAAAATTTGATTATAAATTACTCATTATGGCGTCAGCTAAGTCAGAAGATCAAGTTCAGAGCGACTTAGATGAACTTTTGACTCAAGAAATTATTTATCAGCAGCGCCATGTTTCTGGTGATAGTTATTTCTTCAAGCATGCTCTTGTTAGAGATGCAGCCTATAAAGGTATGAGTAAAGCAGATTTGGTTAAAGCGCATTTGAATATTGCTCAGTGCATGAATAGTGATGTTACAAAAAAATCCAATCATACACCTACGATGATTGCAGATCATTACTCAAAAGGTAACGATTATATAGAGGCTGTAAAGTTTGGGAAGCAAGCAATTTATGAATTAGGTAAAATATCTTCGAATAAACAAGCGTTAGAATATGCAAAAATTGTAAATGTCTGGCTGTCAAAATTAGAAAATAAACAATTAAAAATTGAATTAAAGATTCAACTTAATAATATAATTTTACCTATTAAAGCTATGTATCAAGGTTGGGGTGACCCAGAGGTGAAATTACTTGCTGAAGATAATTTACAGAATTTATATGAAATTGAAAATAGTCATAATGGGAGCTTTAAAGAAGATGAGTTAAGGGCTTATCAACATAAGTCTAAGTGGATTATTTTTATTAGTAACCACTTGCAAAGTAACAGGGTGGAAGCAACAGAGCAGGGTGAGGCTTTATTAAAAGAAGCATTGAATGAACATAATCGTCAAAATGAGTTAGTTGTGAGATCAATACTTGGTCAGATATATTATTTTAATGCTCAATTTAATAAAGCTAAAAGTAACTTTAAACGCTCTATTGATATTTATGATAATAAGTTAGATCAATTTCTTTATATTGAATATGTTATAGACCCATATTTATTTTCAAGCGGAAATCTTCTACTTATAGAATCACTGATGGGAAATGCAGCGCTAGCCAATCATTACAGCGAATTATGTATGAACTATGCAAGGCAAACCGAAAATATTGCCAATATTGCAACAGCCTATACATTTGGCTGCTTAAAATACTTTATGTTTTCAGATAAAAATGGATTACGTGAATGGGCTGAATCTGCGATCGAAAAATACGGAGATAAATTAAAAAGCAGTTGGATTTATGATTTCTTTTATATGCTTTATGAATGGTCAAAAAATGATTTTTTTCGATCACAAAAAATAGTAAAAGAACAAATTGATAAAGGGCAGAGTGGCATTCTATCATGGTATGAGCCTTCTTTGGCGGATACATATATATTGAATGAGATGTTTGATGAGGCTATTACACTCATGTTGTCCTCTATAAAAAGGGCTGAGGATTCTGGTGAAGATTGTATTTTACCATTATCTTATCGTTACCTAGCAAAAGCTCAATACCTTAAATCAGGTTTTTTGTGTGAGACCAGTACTGAAAATTTTGAAAAGGCCATTTTGTTAGCTAGATCAAGTGGAACATATGGTCTTGAGAGTAATGCAATAATTGAATATATTAAATGTATTAATGAAGATAATAATAAAAATAAAGTACTATTTGAAATAAAAACGATGGATAAAAGATTGGCTTTGCTAAGGGCTCTCCGTCTTGAAGAAGTTTTTACAATGATTTGATTTTGCTTTTTAAATTCAATACATATGATTATTTTAATAACCATATGTGAAAAATCAAAGGCTATCTGATAAATCATAGTAGAAAAATAATCCTATTTTTATGTGATTAATAGGATGATGAATAGTTATATCAATAAGGAATATAAGATGACTAATGATAAAAATGGCGTAAACACAAAAATTAAAATGCCAGTGGGAGATGAACCTTCCTTGGCTGCTGCATTGATTTTGACAAATTGGCAGGCCACCTGGAGTAGAGCTGTGGCGCTTGCATGGAAAGATACCGAATTTAAATCGGCTTTGATTAATGACACTAGATTAGCGTTTAAGCGCTTGGGTTTTAGTGGAATTGTTCAAGAAGACGATAAGGTACTCTATAGTCTGTGGGATTTACTTGATATAAAAATAGTGGATACAGATCAGAGCCACGTCACGGTTGATATATCGACACCGAGTACGAGTTATAGTCCAGAAACTGGATTGATTGATGTCGAAGTAGGGCGCGATAGAGATTCAATTGAAACGGAAACCTTAACATCTTATAAAGTGAACGGCTGGGATAAGTCTCTACAAGCCGGTGCGTTAAAAATGACACTTGTCATTCAAATTCCACCAGCACCAACAGAAGCTGATCAAGGAATCGCTTTAGCCGATTATACTTCTGCCGGTAAAGTATGCCCATTTTCTACTAGTTGATCGTTATCCATTTAAAAATAGGGTTAGCCATGTGGTTAACTCTATTTATCCCTTATCTTATTTTTTAAAGTATTTATTATGAAATTTAAAATAATCGACAGTGATCGTCATGTTATGGAGCCTGTGGAAATATGGCAGGAATATGCTGACGATACTATTTTTAAAAAAGCACCTGTGTTATTGCAGTCTCAGTCACTTGATAATGGGTCGGAGCACGAACAATTAGCGCTGCCACCATTAATTACTATCGGTAATATATCCATATTTAAAAATTGGAATAGGGATGAGATTATTGCTTCAGCTTATAAAGGTCAGGATATACAGAGAAAACTTGAAGCAGGCATGAGCCCAGCAGGACAAATTCGGGCAATGGATGCCAGTGGTACTGAAAAGGCATGTCTGTTTCCAAGTTTTGGAATGTACATTGTTAATCATAAAGACATCGATGCTGATGTGTCCTTAGAATATGCTTATGCATATAACCGTTGGTTGAAAGATTACTGTTCTGCTGAACCTAGGCGTTTAAAGCCAGTGGGGATTATTAGTCGTCATGCTCCTGAAAATATGTGTGACCAGCTACAGCAGGTTATCGATAATGGTTGGACAACCATAACCATACGCCCAGAAGTCATCGCTGGTAGATGCCTTGGTCATCAAGATAATGAAGCATTTTGGCAGGCGTGTGAAGCAAACAACATTGCTGTTGCATTTCATGGCGGGACAAACTTACAAGCACTCACCGCAGGGGCTGACAGATTTACCACTCGATTCTCTCTTCATGCTTGCTCCCACCCAATGGAAGCACAGATGGCCTTTTTGTCTTTGTTAGAGTTTGGCGTTTTAGAGCGCTATCCGAGACTTAAATTTGCTTTTCTTGAAGCAGGTGCGTCTTGGGTGCCTCATTGGTTGTGGCGTTTGGATAATATATGTTATCCCGAATTTCCATCATTGGTTAAGAAAAATATTACTATGTTGCCTTCTGAATATTTTAAAAGACAATGCTGGGTAACAATAGAATTAGGGGAGCCTTGCTTGAGGGATGTTATCAATATTATTGGTCATGAAAAACTATTATACGGCAGTGATTTTCCTCATCCAGACCATCTACAATTTACGACAGACAGTATTGCAAGCCAGTTACCAGAGTTAAGCGAATATGAGATAAAGTGCTTGTTAAAGAGTAATGCAAATGACTTCTTTGGCCTTACGGATGATATTTCGGTCGATGTAAGAAAGGTTAATCAGTCCATGAGTATCGAGCATGAATGAAAGTGCAGTGGCCTGGTCTAATTCTGTTTTAAATAAAATTTACTGTTGGCACCCTAAGTTCAATGTATATGTTTTAAATGATTCGGATGTTCTATTAGTTTCAGAATCACAACAGCTGTTGCTTCCTAGTAATAAATATCAATGGGCTGCGTTTATTGATGGTAAGCATAGTTTGCAATCGATGATCGACCCTGAAAAATGCCACTTTAATAAAGGGCCTTTTTTATTTCAGCAATATGAAGACTTTATAGTATCAAATTATCTTGTTGAAATAGATCTTACGCCTTCATATTTGATACCTGAATTGTATGCTGAAAATATAGAGCCTGAGCGTTCGATTTTTGTATCATCACTTTGTCATATTATAAATATGTCGATATTACCTGAGTCAAAAATGATTGAAGTGGTATCATTTTTACGCCAGATTTTAAATGTAAATTTAAGCACTAACCTTTTTTATCATTATTATGAAATTGTATTGGTGGATGATTTTTTTGATCCTAGAATAAACAATATAAAATTCAATAATAAATTCATATTCATTAAAATAAATGGCGATAGCGTTTGGATCAGCCCGCTATATTCACCTGATGAGGTTGCCAAAGCGTATACTTTATTACAATGTGTGATTGATAATCAGCCAGTAAGAAAGTATCTAGTAAAACAATTTCCAAGTCATAATCATGGTTTACCATTTGAGAATAATACGCCGTTAAATACTGAAAGCTATCGTCATATTCAAGATTTGTTGCTTTCTCAGCTATCTAATGAAAACAAAAAAGTACTCATTATTTATAATAAATCAAGTCACGTGATTGATTATCATCCTGCTAGTCTTGATCCTCTTGATTCAAGCGAATTTATTCAGCAATTACAATCCCCCGTGGTGTTAACTCGCTGCGTGAGTCATTTCAATCAGGATGGCGGTTCGAGAAGTTTAGAAGCTGGTACTACGATTAATAAACTTCGTGAATTAATTAGTCCTGTTACTGGTATTATTAATCATCTTGAGGTTGTTAATCAGCCTAAAAAAAATGCAGTTAAAATATACAGAAGTGGTTTTTTTAAAACACCAGCAGATACCGATAATATACCGTTAAATGAAGAAAGCTTTGTACAACTTTGTATGGGTAAAGGCGTTGGTGATGATCAATCGCAAGCCAGTGCTTTATGTGAGGCGATAGAGCGCTATTCAGCCCTCTATCAGAGCGATACATCGTTATATAAATGCTCACAATCCCAGCTTAATAGTGAAGGTAAGCGCAGTTTAAGCTATCAAGACTTGCAGCGCTTTAGTGAAAAACAGTACCAACAATTTAGCGAAAATTTTCAATCAGGCTTAAAACCTAAACAATCAGTTAAGCCATACGATGATAGTGATATTCATTGGCAACCTCTTTGGTCACTGACTCAAAAGGAAAGAGTATTAGCACCTCTAAGCCTATGTTTTAGCCAAGTCCCCTTTAGTGATAATGAATTTGGTCGGTGGCATTCAAACGGCTGTGCTGCGGGTAATAACTTAGAAGAGGCCGTATTTCAAGCCCTATTAGAATTAATAGAAAGGGATGCAGTGGCAATATGGTGGTACAACCGAGTTGATAGGCCAAAGTTTGACCTGTCTCGTCTTGACCAAAACAATTTAGAAAAACTGCACGCTACTTTGAGTCCAGCAGACAATGAAGGACATGATTATTGGATTATCGACTTAACACATGATGTCGGTGTTCCTGTTATGGCTGCTATCGGTAAAGATAAGAAGACAGATGGCTGGATTATGGGCTTTGGTTGTCACCTAATTGCAGAACTGGCGGCTCAAAGAGCGTTGACAGAACTGTGTCAGTTGATTCCAATTAGAGAACAAAATTCTGCACCATTTAATTTTGATGCAATTGAAGACCATATTTTTCTTTATGGTCACACAAGCGAAAAAATAAACGATAACGTATTACCTTGTAATAGTGATATTCACCAAAATATATTAGAGATTGTCGGGCGTTTAGATCAGCTTGGATTCGAAACACTGGTGTTAAACTACAGCCGCTCTAATATTCCAGTTAGTACAGCCAAGGTTTTTGTTCCTGGTTTATGTCATATATGGCCTCAACTAGGTAATAGCCGACTGTATTCCTTACCCGTCACCCTTTCATGGTTAAATACAGCTAATAATGAAGCGACCATTAATCAACAGGGTTTATTTGTTTAGTGATTTTATATAATAACGGGATTCCTCGTTATTATATGACTTGATGCTTTCTGAGTATGTACATACAGAGCATCAATAAACATAATTATTCGCTTAAGGCTTAGCAACCCCTTATAGGCAACAGGCTGTAATAAGGTGTAATAGCCTAGTTTTTTAAGCATTGATAATCTCAAGAACTGAGATTAACTAGGGATAAATTTATATGGCAATTCTCATCAATGAGCGCACAGGTGTTCATGCAATACTTCAACCACAGCATATATTTGGTCGGCACCCAACGGCTTCTACTAAACTTAGCAATCCAGAAGCATCTCGTACTCATGCCGTGGTAATCTGGGATGGTGAGTGCTGGGTGTTTCAAGACACAAGTTCTAATGGTTCCTATATTAATGGGCAATATCAATATAAAGGCAGTAAAACACACCTAGAAAAAGGTGATCGAGTACAATTTGGTTCCAAGCACAGTGACGAATGGTATGTGAAAGAAGTATTACCGCCACAAAGCTTGTTATTACCAATTACACCTGGTTTACCCACTATTCACCTAAAAAATATAACCGTATTACCTTCAGAAGATAATCCTGAGGTATCTATATTTCAATCAGCCGATGGTTCTTGGGTATGCGAAAGCAGCGCGGGTGAATATGAACTCAAAATGGGAGATAGAGTAGGGAGTGAAGATAGTCAGTGGAAGTTCATAGACGCAAAAGCGTGCATGAAGACGGACATTATTTCACCCAGTGACACTTATCGGCCCACAAATGTGTCTTTCTTTTTTAATGTTAGCCAAAACGAAGAGCATGTATCGTTATCTTTTACCCAAGGTGAGAGCGTAATTGATTTAGGCGTTAGAAGTCATCACTACTTATTACTCTTACTGGCCAGAAAATACCTGTCAGACAAAGAAGCCGGCGTTGAAAAGCGTGAGTGTGGTTGGTTAGACAAAGATAACCTTTGTAAAATGATTGGCCAAAATGAAAATCATATTAATATTCAAATATATCGCTTTAGAAGGCAGTTTCTTAAGGCTTATATAGCCCCAATGAAAATTCCTCAAGTAGTTGAACGAAGAACCGGTGAAATTCGATTTTGTATTGCCGATGTGAAAATACAAGGTGGCTTTAAGCTATCGAGCCATGTTTCATATGATAATCTCACAACCTTGAATTAATAGAAAATATAAGAGGCAGCCCTGCCTCTTATATCACTTATCCTTTTTAACTTACGCTCTCTAGCCTCAATAATATTTGATCATATTCACTTTATTACCCTTTCAAATTCTTACGTTACTCATTCAAAAGTACTTCTAAAAATAATCGCCTATATTCAGTTATATCAACTTTTGAGTGTATTTCATCACAAGTTGAATACTTCAGAGCCGCATGGGACTGATGTGGCGGAGCTTACCTGTTGTTTTATTACACTGCTTATACTGGTTAGAGATGATTGACATGCAAGATATCGATAATGAACAACAATATCGAACTGGATTAACACAGTCTTTATTTAACTTTGGATACGCATTACAAAATAATGAAGAAAAAGACATTATTATTGAGAAATTTAATCGGCTTGATTTTGAATTAAATAATTACATTTTAACATTTCGTTTTAAGAATTTAAAATCATGGTTTGATTTAACAGATATAGAACTAAAAATAATAGCAATAACCTTTATAAATTCAATTGAACCTGAAACAGTATCCGTTTTTTTACGAGCTAGCTGGTACGAAAATGGACCAACATTGTCACTTGAGAGAATATTTATTCTATGTCAAAGAGAGCCAGAAAATAAAATAGACCAAATTAATAATATTATAAAAAATTCTAACGCACTGGCTTGGGGGTTAATTAGAATAGAAAAAAGTCAGTTAGCACTGATTCAACCCGTTACATTAGCAGATAATATATTTAATTATTTATTAGGTGAAGGTTTATCTGTTATTAACTATACAAGACATATTCATAGTTTATTGCCAATACAAGATGAGATAATAAGTAAAGCCTATGGCGATTTGATGCATGGGCCTGTAGATCAGTTAAATATAATAAAAGGATTAACTAAAAATGAGCGCACCCTATTTGTATCAAAATTAGCTTATCTAAATGAATCTAAAATTTATGAGTGTTCAACAAATATTAAATCTGAGCCAGCACCAGACGTATTATTAGACGAACTTCGTGATTTGATTGTTAATCATGGTCGAAACAGACTTTATATATATTGGCCCGATTTATTAGCGTGCTGTATTAAGTACACCGATTATCTATTTATATTAAAAATATTATCTCATTATGAAAATGTCATGCTGTTTTGTGATGAACATGAAGATAATGTTGAGCAACAAGTTAATTTGGTAGCGCTTAGAAATTCTTTATTACCTGCCAATTTTAGTTATAAAGAATATGCCTTGAATAATATAGAAAATTCAAAATTATCATTATCTTGGCGAGCATTGTCACTGGCTATTTCGAATCATAATAGAGATAAAATACTGCCACTAACAATAAAAGAAGCCAATAAATTAGCAAACTTATACCCAATTTTACCTGGACAAATACAGACTATATATGAAAAATTTGACCGATTAAATTTAGATGAAACAAATGTTCCTTTATATCAATATTGCCAAAATCAATGTTTAAAAATAAATAGTCAATCATTAGGGGCTCTAGCCGAACTTTTTGAGCCTCGTTATACACTCAGTAGTATGGTGTTAACAGAAAAAACCATACAAAAGTTGTCAGAACTCATCAATCGAATACATTATTCTGATCAGTTGAAAAAATCATTACCCGATTTTATGCCCGGATTGAAAGCACTTTTTTGGGGGAAACCAGGGACGGGTAAATCAATGGCGGCTGAAGCTATTGCCGGCGAGCTAAAATTGCCACTTTATAAAATAAATCTTGCGAATATAGCCAGTAAATGGATAGGTGAAACAGAAAAACACTTGGCCGATGTATTTGATAAAGCACAAAAGCAGAACGCTGTTTTATTATTTGATGAAGCTGACGCCGTTTTTTCAAAACGCAGTGAGATTGAATCTAGCCATGATAAAAATGCGAATATGGGTGTTAGCTACCTTTTACAGAGAATGGAAAGCTACACCGGTTTACTGCTTCTTAGTACAAACTTTAAGGGTAACTTAGATAGTGCATTTTTAAGGCGATTTCATAGCTTGGTTGAATTCCCAATGCCTGATGTCAATACGCGTGAGCAGCTATGGCGTAATGCCTGGGCAGGGGATATCAAGCTCGATGCGCAATTAGATGTGAGTGTTCTAGCACAGCTGCATGATTTTAGTCCGTCTCAAATAACCAATATCGCAGAACGCTCAGTGTTATCAGCCCTTATGAAACAGGCATTTATTGTTGATAAGTTGAGCCTTTCTGCGGCGATTGCCAGTGAATTAGAAAAACAGGATGAAAATTATTTAGCGAGTAAAAAATTAAACGCTTGGTTAGTCCAATAGCCAATAAATATCATAGGAATATTATGGATCCGTTAATTCTTCAAAAATTACAACAAGCTTTGAATAACCTAATTACCGAGAAAGTATTAAATCTTGATGCAGATGACAACACTATGGAGTTAAGTTTTCTTGCACCTAATAGCGACTTTGTGACCGAACTTGGCAGTGCTCCTACTTTAAATTGTTATTTGATTGGGGTAAGTGAGGATATTAATCGTCGTCGTAGTGAATCTCATCGCAGTAGGGTTAATGTACAAAAAACGATTAAGACCGTTTATCGAGAGCCAAGATATGTCGATTTAAACTACATGCTTACATTGTGGTGTAAGGATAAAAAAGGCAGTGCAGAAATTGAACATCTAGTCCTTGGTTATCTATTGTGTGGTTTAGGTATGTATGATTTTTTTCCGGAAAATATTCTTAATAAATTTGATATCGATACACGCCCATATGGTATTGGTTTTAAGTTGTTTGGTAATGAGCACAGTGAAAAAATTAGCGGGCAAATATGGCAAGCACTAGGTTCGACTCCAAAGCCTTGTTTGATGATGTCATTGTCTGTGCCTGTTGGTGTTCATGAGCCGCTCCAAGTTCCTTTGGTGCAAGAAATTAAACGCGTATTAGATAAAAAATAATTTGGTATCAAAGTTTAGTTATTACCCTCATTAAAGTTGTTCTATTAAATCCCCTCTATTTACATAAAGTTCGAGTAGTTGTTTAAAACAATTACTTTTTCTTTCTTTGATTTGGTTTTCTAAATCAAAGTATTTCTGTACTTACATAACCATATCAAGGATCTTATATGGCTCAATTAAAAACGCCTGACGTTTATATCAGAGAAAAATCTCTGCTACCACCTTCGGTGGCAGAAGTCGCCACAGCCGTCCCTGCATTTATCGGCTTTACTCAAAATATAGTGGATAACACGGGTCAAACTACTACTAATATACCGTTCCGATTTTCTAGCTTGTCAGAATATGAAGCACTATTTGGTACGTCTCAAATGGAAAATTTTGAGGTGTCATATAATAATAGTACGGATGAATGCTATATAACAAATGGAGAGCAAGGGCTGCCGTCGGCCACAGATGTAACTTTTTTTCTTCATCAAGCCATTCAACATTTCTATGCGAACGGTGGTGGTACATGTTATGTGGTAAGCATTAGTGATCATAATACTGTTAAAGCAAATATAAATGCCAGTGAGTTTATTGATGCAATTAACTTACTTGAAGAAGTTGATGAAGTTACTTTAATCAGTGCGCCAGAATCCGTTTTAATGGATACAGTTGCCCATTATTCAGTGCAAAATCATGCTCTTCAGCATTGCGAAAAAATGAAAGATCGATTTGCATTAGTTGATGTCCAACAAGCCGATGGTTTTAATCGTGGTGATTTATCCGCTGATGTTCCTATGGTACGCGATCAAGTAACCAATGGCTTAAAATATGGAGGCGCTTATTACCCTTATGTGCGTACTACAATGGCACGTAGTTATGATGAAGCTACTGTAAACGTATCGTATTCATTAACGTTACAAAAGTTGCATGACAATTACAAAGGTGCATTTGTTGATAAAGACGGAGAAACGTTAAATGAATATGGACTATCTACTGGCGGTATCTATAAGCAAACGTATATTCAAGTAGGAGACCTTGGGGTAGTCGATAAAATGGGCTATCTAATGGAATATGTTGATGGAAATTTTCAGCGTAAAGCGGCTACCAATCCTTATGGTATTTTTACGAATGAAGATGGTGACTATCTTAATTACCAAGGTTTTGTAATAGATTCTGCCGATTCCAATATTCTTGACCCTACTAATACTAAGAAAAAAATTGCCACAACAACGAATGCTTATATCGCTTCCCTAGAATACCTCTCCGATCCTAAATGGCGACTGGCTTCTACTAGCATTCACTCAAAAGTAAAATCCATGCTGAGTAAAAACTATTTAGTTTTACCCCCCAGTGCAGCGGTAGCGGGTGTTATTGCTAAAGTAGATGGCAGCCGTGGGGTATGGAAAGCACCTGCCAATGTAGCACTTGCTAAAGTATTAGAACCTTGTGTTGCGATTGATAATGGCGAGCAAGCCGATATGAATGTTGATGTCACTGCAGGCAAATCCATTAATGCTATTCGCAGTTTTGTTGGTAAAGGCTCTCTGGTATGGGGTGCACGTACTTTACAAGGTAACGACAACGAGTGGCGTTATATTTCGGTGCGTCGTTTATTCAACATGGTTGAAGAGTCGGTACAAAAAGCCAGTCATTTTGCGGTGTTTGAACCGAATACACCTTTCACATGGTTGAAGCTTAAAACCATGATTGAAAACTATCTAGAAAATCTATGGCGACAAGGGGCCTTGTTTGGTGAAACCCCTGCGGCTGCGTTTTTTGTCAATGTAGGTTTAGGTCAAACCATGACCGAAGATGATATCAATAACGGTTTAATGAATATTGAAATTGGTTTGGCCGCAGTACGCCCAGCTGAATTCATCATTTTGACCTTCTCTCACAAAAGCCTAGAAGGCTAATTTTAAACTCAATCAAGGAAATCTAATGGCACAATATAAAACGCCTGATGTTTATGTTCAGGAAAAATCAACTTTACCGCCCTCGGTAGCAGAAGTTCCTACGGCTATTCCAGTATTTGTGGGCTATACCGCAATTACCGTCAATAGCAAAAATGAATCAGTGACGATGCAGCCTATTAAAATTAAAAATATGGCGGAATACCGGTCTGTTTTTGGTGGCAAAGCTGTTGAAAAATTTGGCGTACATATCCCTTACGAAGAAAATGGCTTTGTGATCAAGGCTGATATTAATAATTTACCTTCTGAAGATGGCCAGAATATTTTGCCTAAATTCATGCTGGCACAATCAGTGGAACACTTCTTTGCTAATGGTGGTGGTGCTTGTTATGTAGTAAGTATTGGCAACCATAAAACGGCTGATGCCACAGGTCTATTAACGGATACTACTCCTGTTGAATCTGATTTTAATTCGGCATTATCAGCCATATCAAAAGTAGATGAAATTACGCTGATCAGCTTGATCGATGCTCATGGACTAAATAGCACCGCTTATTACAGTCTGCAAACATCAGTAATCAAGCAATGTGAAGATCTGCAAGATCGCTTTGCATTAATAGACGTGCTAGAAAAAGATACGAGCGCACTGCTATCGGCGCAAATTACGGCTGACGCTGATTTAATGCGTAACAATGTAACAGGTGATTTAAAATATGGTGCAGCTTATTACCCTAATGTGCTGACTTCTTATGCTCGCCATTATGATAAAAGCAGCGTGACGGTTAAGTATTATACACCGGACAATGCAGGTGGCCAGAATGAAGTTATTGCAACACTTAGCGCGCTAGAAACCAGTAACACTGCGCTATTCAACTCCGTTAAGCAAATCCTCGCTAAAAACTATTTAGTTCTACCGCCTACGCCCGCCATTGCGGGTGTCATTGCTAAAACAGATGCCTCACGTGGCGTATGGAAAGCGCCAGCGAATGTGGCGTTAACCATGGTACAACGTCCTACTAAAGTCATTAAAAACGATGACCAAGATAACCTAAATGTGGACTCTATTGGTGGTAAATCAATTAACGCCATTCGTCAGTTTACCGGTAAAGGTAACTTGGTGTGGGGAGCGCGTACATTAGCCGGCAATGATAATGAATGGCGTTATATTTCTGTTCGTCGTTTATTCAATATGGTTGAAGAGTCTATTCAAAAAGCATCAGCGTTTGCGGTGTTTGAACCTAATACACCTTTTACCTGGTTAAAGCTTAAAACCATGATTGAAAGCTACCTTGAAAATTTATGGAAGCAAGGTGCTTTTATGGGTGAGTCAGCGGGTCAAGCGTATTTCGTCAATGTTGGTTTAGGGCAAACCATGACAGAAGACGATATCAATAACGGCATTATGCACATTGAAATTGGATTGGCAGCCGTTCGTCCTGCTGAATTCATTGTATTAACCTTTTCACATAAATCCCTCGAAAGTTAATTCTAAATTTTATTAAACTGAGTTTTTGGAGAAAATAATTATGGCTACAACCGCACAAGATATCGCTAACGAATATCCTATTCCCGTTTATCGCTTTGTTGTGAGCTTTGGAGAAGAGAGCATTCCTTTTTCTGAAGTATCAGGTTTAGATATCGGCGTAGAAACCATTACCTATAAAGATGGCCTGAGTAAAAAGCACATGCCAGGACAAAAAACAGATGTGAACATCACTCTAAAGCGTGGCTTAGTACGCAGTAAGAGCCAGTTTTATGACTGGATTTCATCCATTAGTCTTAACCTAGTTGATAAAAAAGACATCACGGTTTCTTTAACAAATGAAACAGGCACAGAGCCATTAGTTACTTGGAAGGTATTAAATGCCTTTCCTAAAAAATTGACTGCGCCAAGTGTCAATGGTGGCTCAAACGAAGCCAGCATCGAATCGTTAGAGTTGATGGCTGATGATGTAAAAATGGAATTTCATTGATCACTCGTTAAGTCACTAAATGCTAATTTATTAGCGTGTTGCTGCGCAATCTGCGCAGCAATATTTTTCATATTTCAAGTTGAGATTAAATATGTTTATAGACAGTGGCTTGCCGTTAGTTGGCTATCGTTTTGTTGTGGTGATTTCCACAGCGGGCATTCCTAACCCCATAGACATGCAATTCAAAGAAGTCAGTGGTTTGAAAATGAGCCGAAATGTCAATATAAACGGTTCAATGACCAGCATCGACGGTCAAATACCCACGCAAACACTGACGCTAAAAAGAGGGTTGTTTACGTCAGCAAGCCCGTTAATGATCGCAAATGTTGCTGAATCGTTATTTTGGAGCACACGTTTATTGCGTAAAGATATCATGGTGAATGTATTAGATGAAAATGATGTTCCCGTGAATGCTTGGATGGTGACAAATGCCTACCTAGAATCATGGGAATGGGATGGCCTAAATGCCAATAGTAATGAGTTATTAGTAGAGACAATGAATTTTAAGTATTCGGGTATTAAATACATTCCTATTCGCCAAATAAAAATGGGAAGTTAATGCGTCAATGTACGGGAGAATAGTATGGATATATGTTGCGGCGAAGTGGTTGTTAAGTCCCAAATTAAAACTCAATCTACAAGTAAAAGTGCCGAAGGTACAAGTCATAATCAAGAAAGTAAAAATGCGACGTCTGCAGGTGATATTCATCATTTAACAGAAAACATAGAGATTCTTCAGCGTCAGATAAATGAATTAACTCGTAATTTAACGGATGTTTCTAATCGGTTATCGGCTGATTTTAAGCGCACTTTAGACATTACTATTAAAAAACAGCGCAACGCTAAAAGGTTATAACATATGTCATTTATTAACGATCCTACTCGTGCTTTTTCGCCGATATTAAAAGTGACCGCTTTTAGTGATATTGAAATGACCAGTGAGCAAGGCAGTTTACTTCTTCCTTATGATGCATCGACGATGGAATCGAGTTTTTCAAATGTCATTTGTCAACCAAAAACGATCGATGCAACTAACGGTGGTGGTGATTTTAAAGGCTCTAACCCATCTGATTTGAAAATTAACTTTTTATTAGACGATACTACCTATTCAAATTTAATTGCGTTTGCACTACCCAGTATGCTTATCCCTGATCGGGTCGATATGTTAATAAAAAAATTAATAGAGTTATGCCATACAAAAAATGAAGCAACAGAACAGCCTAATTATGTTCGTTTAAAACCATTCGGTATGCCTTTGTTAGATTCACCTGGGGGAGGATTTAATGGTCGTTTATTAAGTATGAATATAAAGAATGACCTGGTTAATTTAACAGGTGATCGAGTAAAAGCTCGAGTCGAATGCGTATTTAAAGAGAAAGCACAGGCAGCCACGTCTTAATAACACTCAATGCTGGGTGATAATTCAATGGGTTAAACATGAATAAATTTTCTATCACATTAGCGGGTACTGACGTTGGCTCGTCTATTGATATCATTGATCTTGAAATTCAATACAGAGTAAATGATATTCCATTTTTGAAATTATCTATTCTTGAAGATAATATTAAAAATAAAGATTTCGAAATTATAAGCGGTAAAGAATTTTCAATAGGTAAAGAAATTACGGTTTTATCCATTGAAACTAAAAAAATATTGTTCAAAGGTATTATTACCGCTATTTCACTTGGCAAGAATGTTGATACATATTTAGAGGTTAAAGCTCATAGTGACGTGATTAAAATGAGTGAAGGATTAAGTACTCAGTTATTTAAATCAAAAATTACAGACGATAAATTAATAAATGAGTTAATGACTAGTTCAGGTGTCACAGTAGGAGACATCGCCGTAAGTGAAATTAGCCATTATCAATATTTTTCATATCAGGTGACACCATGGCGATTAATGATGTCACGGATATTAGCAAATGGTTTTGTTTTTTCAGCAAGTACCGAGTCAAATTCGGTTATCAATATTCAAGATTATGCAGGTGAAAAAAAGACATTAAATATACTTGAAAATAACATAATACATTTCGAGTTTAATCAAGATATTCGCTCTCAAATTAAAAATATATCCGTGAATGCCTGGGATATTACACAACAAAAATTACACAGTGATAAAGGTGTTAAGGGAAAGGTAGGGCAGTATAAAACGCCCGATAAGGCAGTTGAGGCGTTAGCCATTAGCGATATGGTTTTATTTAGTAATTTTACTAAGTCACCGAAAGAATTAGAAGCACAGGCTACTGCGCAAAATAACTATCGGCTACTTGATGCAAATCAAGGGATTATTACCTTAGAAGCGAATGTCGATAGCGAGCTGTTAGATATCAAGCTTATGGACACGCTCACGGTTGAAAAGGTGGGGGCAACGTTTTCAGGTGATTACCTTGTATCAGGCATTCGTCATTATTTAATGGCAGGTCAATGGCAGATGGACATTGATTTGGGTATACCGATTACTCAGACATTACAATCCGATTACATGACCTTGCCTCTTATCCCACTCATGAATGGCAAGGTTGTTAAGTATAAAGCTGACGCAGAAGAGATAGAGCGATTGCCGATTCAGTTGCCAGCGCTTGCAGACAATGATTTGGTTTGGGCACGACCGTTATCACCTTTTGCGAGCAATGGTGAAGGTCTTTTTTTTCCTCCTAATATTGGTGATGAAGTCATTGTTAGTTTTATCGATGGCGATTGTCGATACCCCGTGATTGTTGGGTCTTGCCATAATCCAAAATTAAAACCCCCGCAGGCGTTACAAGAAGAAAAACCAATACGGGGTATTTATGTAAAACAAAAAGATGAAGAAGTTCCTGTTTCGGTAAAATTTGATAAGTCCAGTGATGTATTGGCGCTTTCTTCAGGAAAAAGTAATGTCCAATTAAGTGATGCTGAAGGCAGTAAAATAGTTTGTGAAAAAACTATTGATATAAGTAGTAAGGGAGCCACTTCTATCAAAACCGATGAAACCATTAGTATCGTTAGTAAGGGAAAAATATCGATTTCAACCGATGAAAAAGCTGAAATTAAATCACAAGCAGTGGAGATAAGCTAATGAGTGATAAAGATACAATAGGAACAGGTTGGTCTTTTCCTGTCAGTTTTAAGTCATTGGCGGCAGGCCCTGGAATGACCTCCGGCGAGGAACTGATAGAGCAGTCAATCTCAATACTCCTTAATACTTTGTTGGGGGAGCGAGCACTTCACTCTAAGTTTGGCAGTCGCTTAAGTAAATTTAACTTTGATACAGTAGATGTATCGGTATTGGCTGATTTAAAAGAAGAAATCGCAAACGCTGTACTGCTGAATGAACCTCGAGTCATTTTAAAAGAAATCAACTTTGACAATAGTTATATTTATGATGGATTTTTAAAGATAGAGCTTGAGTACAAGGTTAAACAAACCAATAGCCGCTGGAATATGGTTTTCCCTTACTACCTTAACGGCACCTCAATCTAGTTTTCTACTTTATATTTTTTACTGCATGTATATCGGCTCCTGATTTTTTCAGCGGGCAACTATTATTTGATATTTGGATAACATTATGAAGCCCATTGAGCCTGCATTGCCTGAATCTGTCCCACAAATGAAAGCATTGTCCTTTCAGGCTTCTGGGCACACACAGAAATCAAGAAGCCTAGTTGCATTAGCGAATGAATATTTCTCGGTTGAAGAGCGGTCACTTAAGAATTGGTTTCAATATGTATATGATTTTTCTAAGCACATCGGTTTTATAGATTCAGAAGCACTAATAATGAATGATCATTGGCAAAGCGCTATGCCTAACGACGCTCAAATCGGCGAATTAGAAAAACTGCTTAATGGTCAAGAAGTCGATAGCGAAATCATGGCGTTAGCAAAAAGAGCAGACATTGCATTGTTAATGGCATTTTTTACCATGTTATCGGTGCCTAAAGCGAGTTTTGATCATTTTACTCAATCCCATAAACAGCATTTTTATAAAGACGTATTACAGTTTAGGCAGAGACCTGAAGTAGCAGACAAAGCACATATTGTAATAAGTCTAATTGATGATGTTGCATCAAAAACCATAGAAAAAGGCACATTATTTAAAGCAGGGCAAGACGCTGACGGACAAAGTAGAGTGTATCAAAGCGCATCAAATGCGGTTATTAATCATAGCCAAGTGAGTCAAGTTTATTCCTTATCCCAGTTATCCAGTACAAAACAATTGCTATTAACAGATGCTTTTAATGATTCACTGGGCTTAGATTATCCTGAAGCAGGCGTACTGACATTCGGCGAAGCAGAAAAAAAAGACGATGAGCGTCAATCGTTCCCAGAATTAGGTTTTACAGTTGCCTCTCAAGAACTGTATTTAAGTGGTGGTGTTCGTACAATACAGTTACAGTTCAAATTAAAAGCAAATTCCAGCCTTCAAATTGCTAGTATTTTATCGTGCTTTAATATCTCTATATCTACTTCTGATGGTATGTTGATGCTGAGCAATGACAACATTGAAGAACATGTAACCGCAGAAGGGATCGATCTTGTTATTGTTTTAGATGAATTTTTCCCAGTAGTTAGCCACTTCATTGATGATGCACAACCACTTAGGCCTAAATTAGCGAACATAGAGTTTGTATTAAAATCAGATTGCTTAGAGATTAAGCCAGCTCTTTCTAGTGCCAGTTTCTCTAGTTTAGGGTTAAAAGTAAGTGTCACAGGTTTAGGTGGTGTTGTCGCAAACCATGATAAAGGCGCATTAGATACGAGTAAACCATTTGAGCCATTTACGTTTTCACCAAAAATTGGTTCTAAGTTTCAGTTCACTCACCCAGAGTTGTTGATTAAAAACATATGCAATGCAAATCTGAATTTTTTCTGGGTAGATCGGCCGAATTCTATTTCAGACTATTATTCGCCTTATGAGTCTTATCGAGATTCTCTTGATGAAGGTACATATGAATGGCTTAAGAACAGCGCAAAAATATCGTATTCTGATTTATTATATGTAAATAAATTAGACAATATTTTTAGCAATAGTGAACCAATAGAAAATATTGATCATCATTTGTTTGAATTTCTTAGTATTGATCATACAGCAGATAATACGGCATCCAATCATGTATATGATTTATCTGCGTTACCCGTAACCAGTACCACGGCGAATCAATGGCCAAAATGGTTTACTTTAACGTTAAGTGACAATGATTTTGGCCATAATGATTACGCCCGTGTGTCTCAGTATCATGGTATTAATAATCAGGGTAAAAACCCGAGCGATATGGTTATCGTCAATCAACCTTATACGCCCTTACTTGAAAAAGTATCAATCGACTACAACAGTGAGGTCGAATTGAACTTAGATACATTGCAGCAGCAACCTCATCATGAGGTAAAACACATACACCCACTTGGGCGTCCAGGTGTAGAGGCCACACACAAGCAAAATATTGCACTTTTGCCTAAAATTGATGACGTAGGTTACTTATACATTGGCGTTGCGAATGTTACTGCACCGGGCCAGTTTCGGTTGTATTTTCAATTAGAACCAGTAGACGGTGGTAACACAACAGATGCGGCGATACTTGATTGGAGCTACTTAGACGCAGGACAATGGACAACATTCTCTCGTAGCCAAGGTGGCCGCTTACAAAGCCGGGGTCGCATTATTGAAGACTCAACGTTTAATTTATTAGACTCGGGTGTTGTGACCTTTGAAATTCCGGACATGGTATTGGCAGAAAATTTTCTAGGTAATGAATTATTTTGGCTGCGTATTTCTCTTGATGATCAATTGCCTCAAAATGCAGAGATCGCCAAATACTCTAGAATTAAAACCATTATGGCTCAAGGGTTTGAAGTGGTGCTGTCATCAGGCCCTCATCATGCGAGCCATTATTCACAACCATTAGCGGCGCAGACGATTGATTCACAAGTTATTCCTGATCCTAAAGTTAGTGAAGTCTTACAGCCATATCCCTCGTTTTCAGCAAAAGAGCTAGAAACACCACAGGCATTAGAAGTGCGTGCGGCGGAACGAATTCGCCATAAAAATCGTGCGTTAACCAGTTGGGATTATGAACACCTAGTGCTGGCTCAGTTTCCAGAGCTGTATATGGCTCGATGTTATCGTAATGAAAGCACTCAAGGGGTTGAAGTGGTTGTGGTGCCGGTTAACTACGACCCTAAAGTATTACAACCTAAAGTCCCTTTATTTTTAAAACGTAAAATTCAACGATTTTTGAGTGAAATATCAACTAATGATTTAGAGGTAAGAGTCGTTGATCCTATATATGAAGAGGTCACTTTCAAAGTGACGCTTAATATAATGGCTGACTACGATATGGACAGTGCTGTGGCGCATTTGAATCAAATACTGATCGATTATATGACTCCATGGAATAAACTTGCCACGCAAAACAAAGGTGAACAATCGAAAGCCGTTTATTTAACTCAAGTGGGTATGGCGCTAGAACGTCATCCCGCTGTTGATATTATTTATACCTTACAAGGTAGGGTAAATGGCAATACTTATACACAGTCAATTGAGCCATCGTCCAATGCGGTTATTTTAGTATCAGTTGCGGATCATGAAATTACTTTACTTAATCAAATAACAGAAGTATTTGAAGGCATTGGTAAATGGAAAATCGAAGATGATTTCATTGTCACCTAAGACAGATCTTATACCACATTCTGTAGCGGCCAATAGCTAGTCTTTATTTAACGCCCCCTAGTATTACCCATTTCAATTTATTTATGTGCCCATTCTTCTTGTTTGAATGCGGGCCTATTTTGCTATGCACGGATAACACATGACACAACTAACAAAAAATGATGAGCAGAATATTAAATTATTAAAACAGCAAGCATTGGGTGTTATTCAATCTTTGGCTGGTGATAGTTGGAGTGATCATAACAACAGTGATCCAGGTATAACCATTCTTGAAGTACTGGCGGTCGCCATACAAGACTTAAGCAATCGATTGGCGCTACCGATTGAAGACTTGCTCAGCCATCACCCACTTAGACCTTCTTCATCTCAGTCTTACCAGTTGCCTCAGCAATTATTGCCATCAAATGCCGTTACGCTTAAAGATTACCGCAGACTCATAATTGATGTGAATGGCGTAAAAGGGGCGGATATTCGCAGGCGTACACTCATACAAGATGATCAAACTATAAAAACCGGTCTATATGATATTGTCATTGATTTTAACGACAACCTTGAACAAGGTGATGCAGAAGAGGTTGCCCGTAAAAAAGCAAATATATTATCAGAGGTACGCCAACGATATTTGAATCAACGTAATATTAATGAAGATATTGGCAGTATAAAAACAGTTAAAAAGTTTCCGGTTACTCTGGCGCTTTCTATGACGTTAGATGCATCTGTAGAGCCATTAGATGTGGTGGCGAAAATACTGAATCGAATAAAAGAAACCATATCGCCTGAAATTACACGTTATCAATATTCACAGCTCTTAGACCAAGGTTTATCGGGTGATGAAATATTCCAAGGGCCACTTCTATCTCAAGGCTTTATTTTAGATGAAGATTTAAACCTTAGCAGCATGCCTGAAAGTCTTTATAGCTCAGATATATCAAGCGCACTAGAAGATGTGTCGGGGTTAAAGGCACTCAAAGCCTTTAAATTTATCAGTGATGATGACGACGATAATCAAGATCTATTATGGCGTTTGGCTATTCCTGATCACCATTTAGTCAATTTAGATTTGTTAAAAACGTATCAACAATTCGAAATTGAAATTGATGGGCAATACTACAAATTGCCCGATAAAACATTACAAGAACTCATACAATTATTAGATATTCCAGTTAAAACCATCGGCAATGGCATGCCAAAAGAATTAAGTGATTATGTTAGCGGCCAATATCATGAGCTTAGTGCGTATGCTTCTTTGCAACATCAAATTCCTAAAATGTATGCCTTAGCAGAGCAGCGTTTAGATGATGGGCCAATTACTCAAGAGACAGCAAAAATACTTCAGTTAAAAGCTTATTTGGCATTATTTGATCAAGTGTTAGCCGATGAATTTGCTCAGCTTGATCTACTTAAAGAATTGTTGGCCATTCCTAATAAAGATTTATTTCTTCGTTTGGGAAATATCTTCAGAAAAATGCTGTCGAGTGAAGCGTTAACCAGTAATGACATCGAAAAATTTTGTGCAGACATTAAACAGCTGCCTATTACGCGTAACAGTCAACCATTGCAGAACATAAGCGGTGTAGGGCGTTTACTGGGTGATTTTTTTAATGAATATGCAGAGCAAGGGTTTCAAACCATTACTGAGCCGGTATTCAGTGCAGGCCAAATTGATCGCCTTAAACGCAGTTGTGAACACTTATTCTCTCGTTTTTCTGAAACCACGCTTGATGCTAGCTTATTAAAATATAAAGAAGTGTTTAGTCATTATTTACCGAGCTTCGAACAAGCAGGGATGACGACACAGTTTTCATCGGAACAACCTTTAATCAATAAGTTGGTTACTCTCAAACAAGTGGTCGATCTTGTACTGCTACTGAATGATTACCCAAAATTAAGCAGATTAAGAACAGGAGGGTTTAACTATCTTAACGATAAGCCAAAGCATAAACCCAATAGTGGGCTGGTAAAGCGCATTACGGCTTTTTTGGGCATTGAACAACCGGCTCAGCTACCTTTAGCAACCAAAAATCAAGAAGGTATCTATTTACTAGAAAGTGAATTATTGCGTTTTGGTTTAGAAACCGATGCAACTAATAGCTATATACACAAAACGTCACAGTTATATTTTATTGCACCGCAGTGGCCAACACGGTTTGATAATTCAGAATTTGTTTCGCTATTAGAGCGCCAAATAGTCAAAGAAAGTCCGGTTCATCAGCAACCTCATATTGTTTACCTTAATCGAGAAGATATGAGTTTGTTTGAACGACTCTATTTTTCTTGGCTTAACGCCATGACGCAATTGCCCTTAGAAGTTGGTGAGCTAGGCGAAATCCCTGACGCGTTGGCTCAAAAAGATCAAGAAAATTTAGCACTTATTGAATCTTTATGTGGGTTGCTTCGTCAATTTGTTGCAACCCCAGAAAATATTACGCTGCTTATTTTAAATAGTTTAAGCATCACACAATTAAAGTCGGTATTAATGTTGTGGTTAATAGACCCTGATGAAGAACCGTTTTTAATAGGTGAAACGGTTTCGGCATTACAAGACAGTTTTTACGACATATTACGAATGCGTTTTGATAACGAAGCCGACAGTAAGCAACAGGCCGATGAATTATTCCAGCAAATTATGTTTACCCTATGCCAAGCACAGCTGGATACATTAATAAAACCAAATCCAATCAAAAAAGCCACAATTGGGCAAAACTTCAGAGTGGGTTACAAGGCACTTAAATTTTTGAAGCCAGCCTATCCGGTACCTAATGGCGTGATTAATCCTGATGCCCTGCTTAATGAAAGTAGCGGCCTTAGTATTAACCAAATTTTATTAGAACAACCTGTATTCACTCTTGGTATTAAACAACCTCATCGTATTTAAGGAAATAATAATGACTGATTCTAACGCTGAAACTCAGCCTTCAAACCCAACGACTCAACAGGAAAACCCAGCAATGGATAAGCGCACCACATTAATTGAATACTTCTCTGACAATGAAACTCCGACAGGGGATAACTTTAGAGAACTCATTGAGTCGGTTGTGGTTCAAGGTGATGACGGCTTAAATATCAATACAGGTGATCTTGAATTAGACAATGACCTAAGTGTTGCAGGTGAAATAACCGTTGGTACCACCACGTTGTTAAATAATGAAAAATTAACATTAAATGATGGCCAGGCAACATTTTCAGCGGACTCATTAAAAGTAGGTGATGCACTTAATCTTTCTGAAACCACAGGTTTAAGTGTGAACGCTCACATGAATGTAGAGCAAGATACCTTGCTAAAAGGGTCTGTCGCCATTAACGCCACTGCGCTTGATCCGCAGGCGGCGTTACTGGTGAATGGCAAAAGCACTATTCAAGGCGAATTAGAAGTTGAATCAAATGCGTTGTTACATGGCAATATAGACGTTGAAGGTAATGCAAATGTACGAGGCGATTTAGAGGTAAACAATGAAATCACAGTAGGAAGTGACGAGCACAGTGGCCAACTAACCGTCCTTCACAAAGGTGATAATAGCAGTGTGAAAATTAAGCACACTAATGAACAAGATCAAACCAGTACACAGTTGTGTCTTGATGATAAAGGGCGTTTATCCCTTGGTCTAGACGAAGGACAAGCGCAAGCGCAATTGCATATTTATCACGGTGCCAGCAACAGTGAAGCCATCTTAAAAGTAGACGACACCGCTGAAGATGCGCGCCCATTTATTATAAAAGGGGATGGTCGTGTCGGTATTGCGACAGCCACACCGGAAAATGAATTA
>JAWUXY010000152.1:0-9378 GCA_034111105.1 Bermanella sp.
AATTTTTATAAGCGAATGGGCATGATGACGTATCCATTTTATTTGTTGACGCAGCAGTGGGGCGTAGAAAAAGCATTTGGTTTATTTTTAGAATCCGCTAGGTCTTGCTGGCAGCCTAGTAGTGAAATACAAGAATCTGCGTATTGTGTGTTACAAACAGCGCAGTCAAAAGGGTATGAAAGTGACACTGTTATAGAAGCCTTTCGCAGTGTAAAAATTCAATTAAAAGACCAAGACACGTTGTCCCATTACCAAATGAGCGCAGAAAAGCTACGTACTCAATTCACGGCCAATCCTCAGTCTGACCGAGCCATTGTTTCATATTATTGGGAGTTTGGTGACGGGCAAACAAGTAATGAGGTCTCACCGCATTACGAATACGGTGCCAAGGGCGATTATACGCCTAAGTTAACAATTAAAGATGACCAAGGTGTAACCGATAGTTTTTCTAGAAGCCTCTCGGTTACCGATGAGTACTGTGCACCGGGAAGTTTAGCCGTTAAGAAAAGAGAGTTTGATTCTGTCACCATTAATGGCGTAAATATTAACTTTGATGCCGACCGTTATGATTATTCTGGGCTGCCTGCCATTGATGTGACCGCTGGTAATGCATTTACAATTGCTGTTACTGGCACAGTGCTTAATACTGAGAAACCCAAAACAACATGGTATGTACGTATAGACTTAAACGATGATGGCGAATTTTCGTTTAAAAAAAGCGCTGAATTTCCGTTTACCGATGAAGAGTTGTTAAGGCTAGAGCAAGACGATAACGCCTACAGTTTTAACCAAGCGATTACTGTTCCAGCAGAATATTCGGGTAAAACATTACACATGCGTTTAAGCGGCGATACCCTTGGCAGCTTTAGTGCGTGCAGTGTGTACTTGGGCGCCGTAGTTGATGTAAGGCTTAATGTACTTTAGGTATCGTTGAGATACTTATTATTGAATTGCGTGCCATAAATAGGTTGTTTGTGTGAATGAATAACCTTAAGCATGCTTTGTTAACGATTAAATCGGCTAAAAAGCAGATTGTTGTCGCGGGTAGGATAGTCGGTTTTACTCACCATTTGATTATTTTATGAGGCTCCCAATGCGGCTACGTCTTCCTTTTATATTGTCTCTTATATATTTATTAACTGCATGCAGCAGTATGACAGCGATTAACCATGAGCCTAAAGGTGACGAAAGCACGCCTAAAAAGCTGGCTGTGTTTTTAGATGGCACGGCAAACAGCGAATCCTCTTATACCAATGTTGCAAAATTATATAATTTAACAACCTTGCAAAATAATACCAACATACGTACTAGCTATATAAAAGGGGTTGGCACCGACGGCAAGGTATTGGGCATGGCCATGGGTTGGGGGATAGGTCATGACGTAAGAGAAGCCTATTTATTTTTGGTAAACAATTATCAGCATACAAGGCATGACGAGATATATGTATTTGGTTTTAGCCGAGGCGCGTATGCGGCTCGTATTTTAGCTGCGTTAGTCTATGTGGCAGGTATACCTGACTTATCATCATTAAAAAATGATAAAGAGCGGTATGACATGATTGATAAAATTTACGATGCGTACAAGGGTGATAAAATATTGCAAGAGCGCCGAGACGCGGTTGCAAGTGTATTAAAATATCGCCCAGTGCCTCGTGATATTACGTTTTTAGGTATTTGGGATACAGTAGAGGCGCTGGGAACGCCGGATTATACCGAAAACTATAAAGAGCCAAATGCAAGGTATGAAGACCAGCTGTGTAATGTTAAAAAAGCGGCTCATGCTTTAGCAATTGATGATGATCGTGCGCGAATTTTTACGCCAATATTATTAACCAGCCAGCATTTAGTTAGTACATGTGATTTTATTGTAATCAATGATGTAGTTGATGAGGTATGGTTTTCTGGTGCCCATGCGGATGTGGGTGGCGGGTATGATGATACCAATATTAGTGGCGAATCATTAAACTGGATGATTACTAAACTTAAAAAATATGACTTATTACCAGAAGGTTCTAGCGTTTACGCCGACTACCTAGGTAAAACGCATGACCCTGAGGCAGGTCTATTTTCATTGGTGTATCGCCAGCGTAGTCGTGATTTAAGTGGCTATGTAGAGCACACCCCTTATTATAAAAATAAATTAAACATACATAGGTCGGTACTCAAAAGACTTGAACATAAAAAGCCCCAAGATTTTGAATTTCAGTGGATGGATAAACCCAGCTTTAAGAATTGCTTTACTCAAACAAGCTGTGGTTTAAATTATAAGCCAGAGTCCGAGTGTTTTAACATAATAGGCAATGAGACTGATTAATATAACTGGTTTAGTACGTCTAGATGTTAGCGTTTCAATTTACGTTTGAATACTAAAGGCTTGGTTTAAAAATAGTCGTTTTATATTCAAATGCTCCTAGGCTACCGGTTACGGCACCATCGCCCTCGTTTGCGGTGGTGTAATAATCAGTGATGGCTAACACGACGAATACAGCATTGCCTAATGGTAGTGCCGCGAATGGAAGCAGCCCAGAGCTAAAGTTGTTTTGCGAGTAGGGTCTGTGCTAATAGGGAGTGTCATTGCTTCATGACCTCGCATGATAGCCGGTAGCTGTCAGTGCTATGGTGATCCTTTTATCGGTGCTTATTTGAATACATGAACGTTAATTTCACTAGAAATTGAAGTGGGTGTTAGGCTGAAGTTCTTTTTTGTTGAGCGAGAGAAATGTGCTGCATCAGCAAAGCCTGCCTGCAAGCTGGCATCCGTAAAGGGTACGCCTTCTAGTGTTAGTAGTAAGGCCTTCCGCATTTTTTCTAATAAAACATAGTTCTTAATGGATACATCAAATGACTCGCGGAAAAGGTGAGATAGGCGATCAGAAGATAGATTGAGTTCTTCTGCGTAAACGGATAACGGACTAACATTCGGCAATTCTTTTCGAATACGCTGAGCGATACATAACGCACGGCTGTCGAATTTTTTATTACTCACACGATAATCCTCTATCAATGTAAGAAGTTTGCCACAACCTTTTATCAATTGGCTGCTGTCGGCAATTCCCTTACGCGCAGTATGTATCCATGACTGCTCAGATAAATCCGTCTTAAATGAAATCGGGCGTATGCTCTCCCCGGCTAATAATTGGTTTAATGCATGGTATTCCATTGATACTGGGAAATATTGCAAGGCAATAAAATCCCCGTCGCTATGGATTATTATAGGCTGTGTGCGCTTTATTACCGCATAAGTCGCGGCTTCACGTTCGCCAGATTCTTGTTCTAAGATGATTTTTGCTTCGTCTAGGGCAATCAATACCGTGATACGTGCTTTTGATTCATTGTGGTACGAGCCTGAAGAAAATACTCCAAAATAGAAGTCTTCCCAGACATAAACCTGACTCGGACTATTGTGCATCGTGACGGTATTCCTGATTTGGGTCTAGGTGCGGCTATTCATCTATCTTTATAAAGAATAGCCGTGTTTACAATGAATAGCCGTTGATTGTCGAGATAAAATTATTTAGCAGGGTCAAGCAAGCGTGCTTTGATCATTGCATAGCATAAGGGGTTTCCTTGGATGTGATGAGTTAACCCAGAATCTGAACCTTGTGGTACTTGTACTAGCGTAGCTACATCAATAACGGGTACGGTGATACCCTTACTTTGAAAATATTGCTCTGCTTTTTCGGTGTTAAAGAAAGGCACTGTCCCATCTTCACTGCTGCCGCACATGATCATGGGGGCTTTAGGTACGAAATCATCCAATACTTCGTTCTTACGTAATGCAATGCGGAAGCTATGATTAGCATTTTCAATAAAGGTGTTTAGATAATCTGGTTGTAGATATTGGTCTGCGGTTGTTGGAAAAATACCGCCCAAAATTAATTCAAAAACGCCACTATCGCCGGGGAATTTTGTGCTCACTACGTTGCTGTATTGAGGGCGAAATGTGTCGTCTAGGTCATGGTAAATGTTGTTGTAAATGTTCTGGTAAGATTGAATCGTATAAGACAGTAACGTACCGGCTGCGATATTGTGAATGTCGGGATTAACGCCATTTAAAAATGTCTCCTCTAATTTATAAGGCCCTGACATCGGGGCGCTCGCGACTAAATTAAATTCTTCGGCATAACTTGCCTCAATCAAACGTTGTGTCGCCATGACGGTATGGCCGCCTTGAGAATAGCCGGCGAGCATCACTTTACCTGAAAGCTCAACTTCATTATTTAGCTTACTAATCGTGGTCCGTGCAGCGCGAATGGCATCAATCATTGATTGTGCTTCGGTATCACGGTGCAAGTAGGGGTGGTAACTATAATCTGATTCGCCTAGGCCTAGGTAATCTGGGCTAATAACAACATAGCCGTGTGCTGCGAAAAAGCCATGGTCAGCAATGGCGTTGCCGATATCTGCTTCAGTATGGGTCGCTAAGGTTCGAGTTCCGTGACCTTTTGCTAACAATGGAAAAGGGCCTTGGCAGTCAGGGCCAGATGGAATAGATAAGGCTGCTGAAAGCATGACTGCCTCTCCATTTACGCCTTTACTAGGGTAAGTCACTTGATGAAGCTCTACGTCGCAAGCCGCTAAGCCGGTAAGGGTGATAATGCCTTTGTCCGTCATAGCGCTGTCAATTTGCTGCTGGGTTACAGTCGCTACTAATTCACTTGTTGTGGTGTCGCGAGCCGTTTGAGTCATATTTGAGCGGCTCTTATTGTCACTGCCACAAGCACTCAGCATTATTATGCTGGCGATAATGCCGGTAGATAGTACATGCGATGGTTTAATACTGGCTTTCATACCGTGATACCTTTTTTATTATAAGATTGAGTAGGGTATCGGAGGTTGTAAAATATCTCTTGAATCTAGCTGCTAAAATGAATGTAGTGCCAGTTAAATGTGCAATTTAATGAGTAGGTGTCTATGTACTCAACTTAGCTAAATAGCGATTTAATGCATTCGAAAAGCTCTATTTATCTTTTGCGTTCGCCGCAGCTTGGTCACCACTATGCTAGCCTGAGCTGCGCATGGTATTCATGAAGTTGCGCATGTTCAGTTTTGTTTGATGTTGCATTATCAAAATATCACTAGAGCGGTAATAACTTGTGCGCAATGTCTAGTTAATTGCACTGAGTGATTAACGGAATTTGTACGGTGCTTATTTAGTGGACTTTATAAAACATGATTGGGTTGGTTTAAGTGAGTGGCTTTAAGCATCATTGCCCATGTTTACGTCAATATCAGATTCTAAATCAGCTTCAATTAGTGTGGGTTCATTAAGCCAGGAGGCTCTGATGCTTTCTATTTGTTGATTGAATTCGCTGTCTTCGCATTTGCCTTGTTTTTCAATCCAAAAAACAAAGTTACCAATCACCATGAATGAGCCCGATACCACAACGGTACCTGCACCAAAAATCGCGCCGCCGACTAAGCAATCTAACGTGCCGCAAGTTTGTCTAAGTGCGATGGCTTTTAGACGGTAGCGTTTGGTGATGAGGTCACACTGTTTATAACTGTTTTGGTGTATGACTTGAGGGTAGGCCACGCAACCACTTAACAATATTAATACACATATTGTTAAAATTTGTTTCATCTTAGTTCCTTTGAGATAAAGGTGGTTAATGTTTGTGGTTGGTTAAAAAGAAAAAACCTCAATTGAGGCTTTTTCTTTTATGCTTTATCTGCCTATTGTTTAAGCCTAGGCTTCTTCAGATGTAAGCAAATATTCCATAAGAGCTTTTTGAGCATGTAAGCGGTTTTCGGCTTCATCCCAAACAACAGCACGTGGGTCATCTAACATGTCATGGCTGATTTCTTCACCACGGTGCGCCGGAAGGCAATGCATGAAGATAGCCTCTTTATCTGCAAGGTCCATCACGTCAGGGCTTACTTGATAAGACTTGAATACTTTTTCACGGGCTTTTTGCTCGTCTTCTTGGCCCATTGACGCCCAAACGTCAGTGACTAATAGATGTGCGCCTTTAGCGGCTTCTTTTGTGTCACGTACAATGCGTACGCGATCCTTGTTGGCTTCCATTAGCTCTGGCATTGGGTCAAAACCTTCAGGGCAGTTAACAACTAAATTGAAATCAAATTGGCGAGCCGCATTAATGTAGCTGTGACACATGTTATTGCCATCACCCACCCAAACCACGGTTTTACCTTGAATGCTGCCACGGTGCTCTAAATACGTTTGCATGTCGGCTAAAAGCTGGCATGGATGATAGTCATCGGTTAGGGCGTTGATCACAGGCACGCGAGAATTTTTAGAAAATGTTTCGACAATGTCATGACCAAAAGTACGAATCATAATAATGTCGCACATGCGTGATAATACTTTGGCGCTATCTTCAATTGGCTCGCCGCGACCCAGTTGGGTATCGCGAGACGATAAGAAAATTGCTTGGCCACCGAATTGCCCAATACCCGCTTCAAAGCTGACACGGGTGCGCGTTGATGACTTTTCAAAAATCATACCCAGAGTTTTATTTTTTAAAGGCTCATATACTTCACCGCGTTGTTGAATTGCTTTTAATTCAATAGCGCGGTTAATAAGCATCTCTAATTCAGAGGGTGTGAAATCTAATAATGTTAAAAAGTGACGTACTGCCATAATCTTGGCCTTTTTATTTTTGTGCGTCGAAGTAAGCAATGATTTGCTCAGCGGTTTTTTGTGCAATTAAATCCGCTTCTTCGTCGGTTAAAACAAATGGTGGTAATAAGCGCACCACATTGCCGGCAGTTACGTTTAACAATAAACCTGCCTCTAAAGCAGACTTCATAATGCCTGCTGCGTTTTCTTCGGTATTAAGAGCAATACCAATCATTAAACCTTTACCACGGTATTCTTTAACATAACCGGTTTGGTCTAGGTGCTTTTGGAGTTGCTCACGAATACGATCACCCAGTTGGGTAATGCGTGCGCATAAATTTTCTTGTGTAATGGTATCGATCACCGCGCAACCAGCGGCACAAGCCAGTGGGTTGCCACCGTAGGTGCTGCCATGTGAACCTGGTTGCAAAACCTCGGCGGCTTTGCCTTTAGCCAAACAGGCACCAATCGGTACGCCGTTGCCCAAGCCTTTGGCGGTGGTTAATACATCTGGGTACCAATCAAAATGTTGGAATGCAAAGTATTCACCAGTACGGCCATTACCTGTTTGGATTTCATCGAGCATTAATAGCGCATCATGCTTGTCGCACAATGCACGTAAGCCGTTCATAAATTCATCTGTGGCTGCGGTAACACCGCCTTCACCTTGAACAGGCTCAACCAGTATGGCCACAATATTCGAATTGTTGGCTAAAGCATGGGTTGCAGCATCTAAATCGTTGTAGTTAATACGCTGAAAGCCATCAAGCAGTGGGCCAAAACCCGCTTGCGCGGCTTTATTTGCGGTAGCGGTTAGGGTGGCCAAGGTACGACCATGAAACGCGTTCTCCATTACCAAAATGGTTGGTAACTCGACGCCTTTGTTGTGGCCGTATTTACGGGCAATTTTAATCGCCGCTTCGTTGGCTTCTGCACCTGAATTACTGAAGAAGACATTATCCATGCCGCTTACGCGGGTCAGCTTCTCGGCAAGTTCTTGTTGGCGACCGATACCGTATAAGTTGGAGGTATGTACAAGGTTACCTGCTTGTGCACAAATGGCTTCAGTAATAGCAGGGTGGCCGTGGCCTAAGCCACACACAGCGATGCCGCTTAACGCATCTAAATAAGCGCGGTCATCTGCATCGTAAACGTAAGCGCCTTTGCCTTTAGTAAAGGTGGCCGCTAAACGTCCGTAGGTGTTCATAATAGGTTGCATATCATTCCCCGGCAGCCTAAACGCAAAAAGGCAGCGATGTATGCCCAAACCCTTTAAATAAGGGGGCTTACTTAGATGCTGCCAAAAATTCAAGGCAAGCATAATACATAACTGGTCAATGAATACAAGCAGGCCCAAGGGGGTTTGGCTTCAATGTTGTTGATTATTTGATCGGATTAAATGCGACAAATGTCATTAGGTTTGCTTTTGATTAAACCTGTCTGTTTAGTTAGGTTTTTGGTTTTAAAGCATATAGACAGGGCAGAGTGTGCTGCTATATGGGTGGCTTAGAGTTATAGGCACTTAATGGGATTTTAAAAAATGACTGTACATGTGGAATATAGGAATGGATGATGAAAGTGACTCCCGCATTTTGCTAATTTAATACAATCATCAGTTCAACGTAACACAACGTCATTCCCTCGAACGAGGGAATTCAACTCTAAGCTGCTATAAAGCAAAACCTTTTTAACACACAACACCTCTGATATGGGCTCTCATTCACGGGCTTCGACCTATGGGAGTGACGGTGTGATTTAATACGAATTACTGCGTTTGGCCCAACTGTAACCAAGCGCGCCTGTGTTAGTAGCTTTCATTGGTATTCAGATCAATGTCGCACAAAGCACAGTACGATACGCAGTGATAATAGGGCATGGCTTCAAGACTGGCCTGTTCCTTCCTTGGTATAGGTGTGACTTTCTCCTTTCGATTGTAATTTATAAAAATGATCTGCTTGCTTGATCTAGCAGTATTTTCTTATCAAATATTTGGATATACGCCACTCGACATATATCCAAGAATTTAAGGTCACGTGACGGTGTATTAAGATAAATGGTCGCATGACGTATATCACCGAAATTATGTATAAATATGGTGATAATCAGCTAAAAGTAGTAGTTACAAAAAAGACAAATAAATGAATGGGTTATATATGTACAAATGTTCTACCGTGACGTAAAAAAAGGACAATTGGAATTGACGCCAGTGGGCTGAGTAGCCCATGATTACTGCCATATAAAAAATGAGTGGCGTAAAGAGCCTCGGCAAACACGTCACCGATAAAAAACGTCATGCAACGTTGAATAAACTGTTAAGCACTAATAAACTATGAATTTCTCACCCAACGATCACACATTATTTTTTGACGGCTACTTGGATGCTATAGGGAGACTATTCACTACAGATGAAGTTCTCGTCGCACCTGCAGCACGCGTCATCAAAGATGATGAGACAATTGAAAGCATCCTAGAATGTGAAATCCAAGAAGCTCAAGTCATCGAAAATATCACCGGGACTTTCGAGAAAGAAATCTCCAAATTTTTAGATCATGATCCCAGACAACGAATACTTTTCTACCTAATAGAATACTTTGCTTGGTATAGCGAATTCAGTCATTCATGCAAATGCAAGAAATACACATTAAAAGGCAATGACCTACCAAAGGAATATTTGGCATATGTCATTACATGCAACGACAATATCGATGTGTTAATTTACATCTACAAGAAACAAAAAAATGCTTAACAAGGCCAGTCACCAGAGGCCAAAATCCTTCGGCTTTTTGCCTCTGGTG
>JAWUXY010000153.1:0-16718 GCA_034111105.1 Bermanella sp.
TCATGGCCATCTTAACGTTGGTCAGATCAACGTCAGAATTATCAGCCTTAACGCGCACTTTTACGTTGTAATCAATTACACGCTTAACAGCTACAAGAACCTTCATAGATTCCCCGTCAAGTTGAGTGGATTTAAGTAAGCGGAACTATGTGAATCTAATAAATATCGACAGGAGTCCGCTTTAACGGGGGCAGATATTGAACTTAATTCTCATTAAGGTCAATAAATGCCACCTAGGACCTGTAAATACCTACCACAAACGCAAATTTCTGCTTGGCTAAACATTTGTAAACTGAATTCTATTCAAACGCGCGTTTGAATGCTAGTCTGAATATGTGGATTTACCATGAAAATGTTCACGAACATCAAGTGTAGTCCTATTTTCAGCAATATTATGATTTGGCCAAATTCAAGTAAATCAGTATACTACGGCGAATTTTTTGGCTCATTTGGCCATATTTTGACCACAGTCGACACATAGAAACGGCTGAGTTAGCTTGAGATAACGAGGAGAGTTCAATGGAACGCGAAGCGATGGAATATGATGTCGTCATAGTTGGCGGCGGTCCGTCTGGCCTATCAACGGCCATTCGTTTAATGCAATTGGCACAAGAGAAAGGCCAAGAGCTAACAGTATGTTTGGTCGAGAAAGCCGCTGAAGTGGGTGGCCATATTTTATCTGGCGCAGTCATCGAAGATCGCGCTCTTACTGAGCTTTTCCCTAACTACAAAGAGTTAGGTGCACCTCTAAATACACCTGTTGCAAAAGACGAAGTGTATTTTTTAACAGGTCAAGAAAAAGGCATTAAAACCCCTAATTGGATGATCCCTAAGCCAATGCATAACGAAGGCAACTTCATTGTTAGCCTTGGCAATGTGGTGCGCTGGTTGGGTGAGCAAGCTGAAAACCTAGGCGTTGAGATTTACCCTGGTTTCTCTGCTGCCGAATACATCGTTGAAGATGGCCAAGTTAAGGGCATCATCACTGGCGACATGGGCATTAGCCACAATGGCGAACAAACTGAGAACTACATGCCTGGCATGGAGCTTCGCGGTAAGTACACTATCTTTGCAGAAGGCTGTCGTGGTCATCTTGGCAAGCAACTAATCAGTGAATTCAAGCTTGATGAAGGTAAAGACCCTCAGCATTACGGCATCGGTATTAAAGAGCTATGGGATATCAAGCCTGAGAATCACCAAGAAGGCCTTGTAATGCACGGTGCTGGCTGGCCTCTAAGCGAGTCCAACTCGACGGGTGGTTTCTTCCTGTATCACACTGAGAACAATCAGGTAGTGGTTGGTTTAATCACTGACCTGTCTTACTCAAACCCCCATGTTAGCCCGTTTGATGAATTTCAGCGCATGAAGCACCATCCAGTGCTAAAACAATACCTAGAAGGCGGCAAGCGCGTATCTTACGGCGCTCGCGCCATCTCTAAGGGCGGCCTTAACAGCTTACCTAAGATGACATTCCCTGGTGGCCTAGTTGTTGGCTGTGATGCAGGTACTTTGAACTTCTCTAAGATCAAGGGCACACACACAGCAATGAAGAGCGGCATGATTGCAGCTGAGCAAGTCATGGTAGCGATTGAAGCTGGCCGTGCTAATGACGAATTAACCGAGTACACCACTGCATTTGAAGCGTCTTGGGCTTATAAAGAACTTCATGAAAGCCGTAACTTTGGTCCTGCCATGCACAAATTTGGCACATATTTAGGTGGTGCGTTTAACTACATCCACCATAATATCTTCCCTATTCCGGTTACTTTGCATGATACAACGCCTGACTACGCAACCCTTAAGCCGGCTGCCGAGTCTAAGAAAATCAATTACCCTAAGCCAGATGGCGTAATTAGTTTTGCCAAGTTGGATTCTGTATTTATCGGTAACGTCAACCACGCTGAAGATCAGCCATGCCATTTGAAATTAGCAGATGCAAGCATTCCTCTAGAGAAGAATCTTCCTCTTTATGATGAACCAGCGCAGCGCTACTGCCCTGCTGGCGTTTATGAGATCGTTGAAAATGAAGCCGGTGAACAGCGCTTTCAAATCAACTCTCAAAACTGTGTTCACTGTAAAACTTGTGACATTAAAGACCCTGCTCAGAACATTACCTGGGTTACTCCAGAGGGTGCTGGCGGCCCTAACTATCCAAACATGTAATACAATTACGGTATTGGGTTAATAAAAAAGGAGCTTTTTAGCTCCTTTTTTATGTTCTTAAATTAACACCAGATTCATTTCACTGGCTTATTTAGCCTACATCAAGCCGGCCCTTATAACTGTTCATTATTTGTTCCCCGTGGAACATATTTTAACCAGCTAGCCTATTTGAAACTCGTCTCCACTGCTTTTCACAAAGAAATGACCGTTTTTTTCGCTGGCTATCTCGGCTATTGCGTAAAAAACATTACGATTTAACCGCGCATACATGTTTGAGCGAACCAGAATCTTAGGGGCCTCATGGTCATCCAAAACCAAAGGGTGCTCAGAATTCAATTCTATTTCGTCCCCTGTGTTGGTGATCATTTGTATTAAATTGACCCCATTTTTTTCCGATTGATGCATTAAAACAATGACAAATGGCTGATCTTCGACCTGTAATCGCCACTTTTCAACGGGCGTTACTAAAAAGTAATCATTCTGCTCTCGCTTCAAAATCGTACTAAAAAGCCGGGTTAATTTTTCACGTTTTATAGGGTTATTCTCATGAAGCCACTGCCCATCTGCCTTGATAACCATGTCAATGTTGCCAGACAAATCAGGGTTCCATTTATCGACAGGCGGCAAATCAGAAGGCATGTCTAAATATTTGCCTAGCTGACCACTTAAAACCGTTAAATCCACTAAAGACCCCTTTGCCATTCTTGGCGTAACTGAATTTTATTGGGTTGATAAAGCGCCGTATCAATCTGTTCGAGCATACCAGCCTTATCTTTTCCTAATACGCCTTTGAGGGGGAGGTAATTACTCGCATGGTCACTACGGAAAATTGTATTTTCTAGTTCCAGGTGGCTAATAAAATGCTTAAGTTCTAAAAATAGAGCCGTTTGATCCATCAGCGACCAATCCTCTGCAAACCCCTCTTTTAATCGATCTTCGCCTAAAGGAAAGCTAACCACCAGTGTTGATAGGTAATCTGGCTGCGTTTCATTCATGAGCCTGGCGCTATTAATGGCATGCTGCTCCGAATACTTTGGGCCACCTAGGCCATTTAATATCATTACCGAAGAGCGCAAGCCCGCTTGCTTTATTTTAACCAGCGCATCGCGCTGGGTTTCGTAGGTTTCACCTTTACTAACAAACCCCAAGACTTGTGAATCACCGGATTCACAGCCGACATACAGAATATCCAACCCAAGGCTTTTAAGTAACGCTAAGTCCTCGACGGATTTTTTATACATATTTCTAGGTAGGCAATAACTTGAAACACGTTTAACTGTCGGCAGATACTTTTGAATCATACGTAAAATGGATTCAAGTTTACGCATTGGTAGCACCATTGCATCGCCATCAGCCAAGAAAACTTTCTGAAAGGGTACGCCACTTGACGCTGCTTTGATTATATCTTGCTCAATTTCATCCTCTTTACGGGCACGAAACTTTTTTTGATCCTGTGTGTACATCTCACAAAATGTGCATTTATTCCATGAGCAGCCATTTGTAACCTGCAAAATCAAAGATTGAGCTTCACTAGGTGGACGGAAAACAGGTTCTATATACGACAACATATTGCTTACCTTTGAAAATATGCTCTATTTTCGCATGTTAACGCCAACATCAGCAATTTAACTTAACTGAAATTTGTTGTTAAAAATGGCTGAGCTTAATGCTACGAAATGCTAAAATCCGCGGTTCAATTTTGGGGGTGTTATGAGTCAATTTATTTGTGGTCAGCGATGGATAAGTTTAGCTGAGCCAGAACTTGGTCTAGGTGTAGTAAGTGAGTCACAAGGCCGTCGTGTAAATATTGACTTCCCATTGGCTGAAGATACTCGTCTTTACTCTATCGGTAATACGCCATTAATTCGTTGCCGCTTCGAAGTGAACGACAGTGTTTCGCTTATCTCAGGCTTAGAAGCCAATATTTTAGCCACTAAAGAAGAAGCTGGGATATATCATTATCAAATTAGCGAGCATCTCTGGATAGAAGAAACCGACATTGCCCCTAATGAAGGCAAGGTATCCCCTATTGAAAGATTAAAAGCAGGACAAATTGGTAGCTTTAAGTGGAGCAACTTGTATCGCCGCCTAGTCACTGCGCATACCGAACAACAAGGTAAGCGAAGCCATGGATTTGTGGGGCCTAAAATCAATATCATCCCTCACCAGTTCGACGTTGCCCAACAGATTTTGAACATGCCATTGCCTCGTGCGCTATTGGCTGACGAAGTGGGGCTAGGTAAAACAATTGAAGCGGGCTTGGTTATTCACCAGCTAATTGCCACGCAGCGTGCTCAAAGAATTTTAATTTCGGTTCCATCATCGCTTGTCAATCAATGGCTCGTTGAAATGAAACGTAAATTCAATTTGGATTGCACGCTCATTGATGATGAGTTTTGTGCAGAACAACAAGGTGAAAACCCATTTAATCAAGTTCAAGTGGCCTTGTGTAATTTCGACTGGCTCAACAATAGCCAATATTTAGATCAAGCATTAAGCACTCAGTGGGATATGATGGTGATTGATGAAAGCCATCGTCTACAGTGGCAATCAAAGGCATATCAATCAGCACTTGGCTTATCGAAAGTCAGCTCTGGGGTTTTATTATTAACAGCCACACCAGAACAATTGGGTGTAGAAAGCCATTTTGCACGCTTACATTTGCTCGATCCATTGCGCTTTCCAGATCTTGAGCAGTTTTTAAATGAAGAGCAAAAATACGGCGCTGTCAGCGAAATAGTTGAAACCATTGAACTTAATGGTCTCGCAAATGCGCTTGATTTAATTGGCGCACTGAACGATGAAAAACTAGATAACTACGCACAATCTGTATTACAAAGCGGCCTTTCTGAAAAACAATTTATTGATTGGATGGCTGACCGCTATGGTACCGGTCGAATGGTTTATAGGAATACTCGCCGCAGCATTTCAGGCTTCCCCACTCGTCACAGCGAGTTCTATCATTTAAAAGAACAAACCACACTAGATTGGCTCATTGAATGGCTGCCGACCATTGGCGAAAACAAAGTACTTATTATTTGTCACAGTGCCGAAGCGGCACAATCTATTAGCGAAAATATAAATCAACGAACTCTGATTCGATCAGGGGCTTTTCACGAGCATTATTCCTTAGTTGAACGCGACCAAATTGCGGCGCGCTTCACTGAAGAAGATGGCTTTCAAATATTGGTTAGCAGTGAAATTGGCGGCGAAGGTCGAAACTTTCAACATGCACAGCACTTAATATTATTTGATTTACCAGAACATCCTGATTTAGTTGATCAGCGAATTGGTCGACTTGATCGCATTGGACAAGGCAGTGATATTTATATTCACATTCCTGTTCAATCTAAAACAAAGCAATCCCGACTGGCCGACCTTTATCATCATGGTTTTGATATGTTCAGCCAGCCAAACCCGGCTGCCTCTCCTATTTTTGAAGCTTATGGCTACGAAATTGAAGATATGCTCGAATCTGGTGAAAATGCTGAAAGTGTTATCATGCAAGCAAAAGAAGCCAGCCGACAATTACTCGCTGAAATTGAACAAGGCCGCGACCGTTTATTAGAGCAACACTCTTTCCAAGAAAGCCGTGTAAGCGGATTAATCGACTCTGTCGCGCAAGCCGATAATGACGATGATAAGCTAAAAAATCTCATGCTCGATATATTCGACAACGGACATATCGAAACAGAAATCGCGAGCAATGAAAACATCATTGTCAGTCCGCAAGAAAACTGCCCATTTTCATTCATTAATAGTTTGCGCGATGAAAAAGCGACCGTCACGTTTAGCCGAAAACAAGCATCAGCCCGTGAAGATTTAGAATTTATTTCGTGGGATCACCCCTGGATTCGAGGCATTCTTGACGACCTTGAAGCAAGTGGCGATGCATTTACCTCTTGCGCGCTCTTTGATAATTCTGAATACAAAAATGGACAGGTTTTTATTGAGACCTTGTATCAAGTTAAAGCAGAAGGCCCTGGCCGATTAGAGCTGAACCGTGAGCTTAATCCGCAGTTGCGACACTACATAATAAGTGAAGATTTGAAGAACGTTACGCGTCAGCTTGATATTCAACAAATGCGCGAGGATCACGAACTGCTATCAAAAGAAATGGCTAGAGAAGTCATTGAAATGAAACAAGGAAGCATAGAAAACGCCGTCATATTAAGCGAGAAATTGGCTGCACATACATCTAAGGAAAATATCGCTCAAGCTATCAGCGATCTTAAAGTCAAAAATGACCAAGAGCTTGCTCGTTATGCATCACTGGAAATAACACCTGGTAGCTATCAACAAGAAATTGAAACACTAAAACACAATACTAGTGAAGCAATTGAATATTTAGATGCAACCAAACCAAAGTTATTATCTTTGTGCATTTGGATTAATTTCTCCAAATAATATTAATAAATAACAAACTCAAGAAATAAAAAAGCCGCTTTCATTATATAGTGAGAGCGGCTTTTTTGTAGATTTTAGATTAAATCCCTTGATCAGCTCGGCATAGACAACGCTTTATCAGATACGATAACGCCGTTATTATCTGCATAAATATATTGCCCAGGGCGAATATCAACACCTGCAAATTTAACAGGGATATTCATCTCGCCAATGCCCTTCTTCTCAGTTTTACGCGGATTAGTCGCCAAGGCTTGAACACCAAGATCCGTTTCCATAATGACATCAACGTCGCGAATGCAACCGTAAATAACCATGCCTTCCCAGCCATTCTTAGCCGCTTTTTCGGCCAGCATGTCACCTAACAGCGCATTGCGCAGCGAACCACCGCCATCAACAACCATAACCTTGCCTTTGCCCGGCTTATCTACATTCTCTTTTACCAGTGAATTGTCTTCATGACATTTAATGGTTACCACTTCACCACCAAAGGATTCGCGGCCACCGTAATTATTAAACATTGGCTCAAGCACTTCTACTTCAGGGTATTCATCACATAAATCTGGGGTAATGTATTGGGTCATTATGAATCCTCTATCAATTTTATTGTTTAGCGTTGTTTAGCGTTGTTTAGCCAAGTGATCAGCAATGGCCATACTTCTTCTAGGGCTGATTGGCTTTTAACCATATCACCATGCCCATAATCGATTGAAAAACCTTTTGATTTAGACAATAAATGAAATGTTTTATCGCCAGCAAAGGTATTAACCAGTTTCGCGCACAGGTTTGCAGGGTCTCCTGCATCTCTTTTTGCACCAAACCCAATAACAGGGGTTTTAACTTCTTCAAGAGCCTTCCAGTATGAAAGGCCTTTTTTTGATTTCCAGCGGGAAAATAAACTTGACCAGCGAATAAATTCTTTCGCTATGCCTCTAGGCTCTACTTCAGGGCCAAGTTTAGTATTTGTAATTCGCGTTTGCGCTTGCGTCCAAACTTTAATGAAGGTACGCACAAATGGTAAATACAAAGGCACTGGGTAATGTGAAACTTGAGAGCCAAACATTGCAATACCAGCAATTTCATCAGCCTTCAAATGCTTACCTGCAAGTGAAGTGGTGATGCAAACCCCTCCACTTGAATGCCCGACCCAAAAAGGGCACTGCTCCGTTTGTTCTTTTACAAATGCTTGTACTGCTGGGAGATCAAACTGTGCATATTGCTCAAGCGAATTTTTAAGATAAAACGCATTTTCTGGGCTATCACCATGACCTCGAAATTCAATCATCCAAGGGTCAAAACCATTTTCAAGTAATATACGAGCGGCACCTTGTAAATGACTATCTAGCCATATACCTCGATTAGAAAACGCACCATGAACGAGAATGACCGGCACGCCTCTTGCCTTTGTGCTTTCATAATGACCGAGGCGTGATAATGCAATTTGAACCGACGTATCCGAGCTGTTATTTGGCTTCAATAAATAAGTATCTTCAATAAATTCTGAAGATAATACTTCTGCTCGCATCAATGCCACGGGGAATAAAGCGCTGCTACTTTTCATTTCAAACCTTACTGCGGTTTATCTGCCAAATAAAACCATGTATCAAGAACAGAGTCAGGGTTTAACGAAACACTATCAATCCCTTCGTCCATAAGCCATTTGGCAAAATCAGGATGATCACTTGGGCCCTGCCCACAAATTCCGATGTATTTGTTCTGCTTTTTACAGGCTGATATAGCCATGTGCATTAGTTTACGAATGGCACTATTACGCTCATCAAATAAATGCGCTATGACACCTGAATCTCGATCTAGCCCTAAGGTTAGTTGTGTTAAATCATTCGAGCCAATGGAGTAGCCATCAAAATATTCTAAAAACTCATCCGCCAGTAATGCATTTGCCGGCAATTCACACATCATAATTAAGCGAAGCCCGTTCTCACCTCGCTTTAAACCATTTGAAGAGAGTAACTCAACCACTTGCTTTGCTTCGCCAACGGTTCGCACAAATGGCACCATGACCTCAACATTTGAAAGCCCCATTTCCTCGCGTACTTTTTTGATTGCTCTGCACTCAAGCTCAAAACAATCGCGAAAAGATTTACTGATATAACGAGCTGCGCCTCTAAAACCCAGCATTGGGTTTTCTTCTTCTGGCTCATATAAGCGACCACCAATTAAATTGGCGTACTCATTTGATTTAAAATCTGACAAACGCACAATGACTTTTTTAGGATAAAAGGCTGCCGCCAATGTACTGATACCTTCGACTAGTTTTTCTACATAAAAATCAATAGGTGATGCATAGCCCGCAATTCGGCGTTCAACCGTTGCTTTTACTTCGTCAGGCAATGTATCAAAATTTAAAAGTGCTTTCGGGTGAACACCTATCATTCGGTTAATGATAAATTCTAAACGGGCTAAGCCAACCCCTTCATTCGGCAGCCCCTGAAAATCAAATGCGCGATCAGGATTACCGACATTCATCATAATTTTAAAAGGTAAGTCTGGCATATTGCCCACTGAATTTGTTTTGTGCTCAAACTCAAGTGCACCATCGTAAATAAACCCGGTATCCCCTTCTGCACAAGATACGGTGACGAGTTGACCATCTTGAAGCTCGTCAGTTGCATCGCCACAACCTACTACCGCAGGAATACCAAGTTCACGAGCAATGATTGCAGCATGGCACGTACGCCCGCCACGATTAGTGACAATTGCACTGGCTTTTTTCATGATAGGCTCCCAATCTGGGTCCGTCATGTCAGCAACTAAAATATCACCTTCATTAATGTCATGCATTTGGTTAACGTTACGCAAAACCTTAACTGGGCCTCGTCCAATTCGATGACCAACACTGCGCCCTTCACATAGCACCTTACCGGTTTCTTTTAGAATGTAACGTTCCATGACGTTTTTACTGGTGCGGCTTTTTACGGTTTCAGGGCGGGCTTGAACAATATAAATTTCACCATCAACACCATCTTTCGCCCACTCAATATCCATTGGGCGTTGATAGTGCTTTTCGATAATCAGAGCTTGCTTGGCAAGTGTATTGATGTCGTCATCTGAAATACTAAATTTAAAACGCGCATCACGATCAACACGTACCGTCTCAACTGGTGTGTTTGTTAATGGGTCTTGGCTGTAAATCATTTTGACAGCTTTTGCACCTAAGTTTCGACGCAAAATAGCGGGACGACCTTCACTTAGGGACTTTTTATGCACGTAAAATTCATCAGGATTAACGGCACCTTGAACAACGGTTTCACCTAAGCCATATGCACTTGTAATAAATACAACTTGATCAAAGCCAGACTCAGTATCTAGTGTGAACATTACGCCTGCAGATCCACTTTCACTTCGAACCATGCGTTGAATGCCCACGGAAAGGGCAACATCGTGATGCTCATAGCCTTGGTGGCTTCGATAGCTAATCGCGCGGTCATTGTAAAGGGAGGCAAATACTTCCTTTACTGATTGAAGTACAGCCTGCTCGCCAACAATATTCAAAAACGTTTCTTGTTGTCCTGCAAATGAAGCATCGGGCAAATCCTCTGCGGTTGCAGAAGAACGTACCGCCACGGAAATTTCGCCGCCAGCACCTTGAAGCTTCTTTAAATTTGCTTTAATTTCATCTTCTAATTGCACTGGCAATGGTGTTGCCAATATAAGTGCACGAATATCCGCACCAGCTGAATTCAAATCCGATAATGAGCCGTCTGTAATGTTGGCTATTTTAGCGTCGATTTGGCTTTTTAAATTATCTTGCTCAAGAAATAAACGGAAAGCTTCAGCAGTTGTTGCAAAACCATTGGGAACATTGACACCTGAGGATGATAAATTACTGATCATCTCACCTAACGAAGCATTTTTACCACCAACCTTATCTACATCAGCCATACCCAGTTGATCGAACCAAATAACGTGATTATTCAAGCTTACCTCCCATGAAACCTAGTGCGCGACTCGGCAATATAGTACTCTAATTCTAGAGACTATTCACAAAGTTGTTAAATTAAATGAAACGACAAGCATTTTTCATTTCAGATGGTACCGGTATTACAGCTGAGACACTTGGTCACAGTCTTTTGGCCCAATTTGAAAGTATAGAGTTTGAGCAAATTACACTTCCCTATATCGATTCAATTGAGAAAGCTGAAGAGGTTGTTCAACGATTAAACACTGTGGCTGAAAAAGGCACTCGCGCAATCGTATTTGACACCATTGTTAATCAAGATATAAGGGATGAAATATCCAAAGCAGAAGCATTCAAAGTCGATATATTCGCTACATTTTTAGCCCCTTTAGAAAAAGAGCTTAATAAAAGTTCGAGCTACACTGTGGGCAAATCTCATGTCGGCGGAAACAATAAAAGCTACCTTGCCCGGATCGATGCCGTTAACTTTGCCCTAGATAATGACGATGGCAGTAAAATTAAGCACTATGATAAAGCCGATATCATACTGGTTGGCGTTTCTCGGTCCGGTAAAACACCAAGCTGCCTATATCTGGCGCTTCAATTTGGCATTAAAGCGGCTAACTATCCGTTAACAGAAGAAGACTTGGGTAATGGTGAATTGCCTGAAGCATTAAAGCCATTTAAAGATAAGTTATTTGGCCTAACGATTGACCCTGAAAGGCTAGCAGCGATCCGAAATGAGCGCAAAGCAAATAGCCGATATGCCTCACTAAATCAGTGTTATTACGAAACTGAAGAAGTAGAGATGCTGTTTCAGCGAATGAGTATTCCATTCCTTACAACAACGGACTTATCCGTTGAAGAGATATCCACTCGCATCATGTTTGAAACTAAATTGAATCGCAGAGCTTAACCAATCAACGGGCAGTAAATACCATACTGCCTAGATTACTTTGCTTAATAATCCCACCCTCTTCTATTTCAATAACACCTGACTGAGGGCTGGGTAAGATTAAAAGATAGCGAGAGCTATTTGGAATACTCAGCTCGCCATGTAAGTACCCATAGCTATGCCACGATTCAGGCTCTCGATACTGATATGGGTTTTCAAAAGCATAGTTTTGCTTAAACTCATCTGTTAGCGGGATAATTTGAGGCATAGCAACAGATCGGTTACCAACAAAAGACTTAACTTGAATAATCTTAACGGGACTAGTGAGCTCAATTAATAAGTAATCTAATTCGGTTTTTTGATTGAATTGATAATAGTCCGCCAAATCTATCGATATACCATCAATATCTTCAAATAAGACCTGATCACCTTTTCGATATGCCTTTAGGCTGGCTTCTTGGGTTGCAGTAGGCAGAACATTTGTATCCTGTGGTGCATTTGCCTGTACAACTTCTTCCCTAACAACTTGAGCGCCAGTCGCATCCTGCCACGCAAACATTTTTTCATCTGCCAGTTTTTTATCAATGCTCTCAGAGTCGATAAAATCATCTGGATTTATGTTATTAGATTGAACGTTTGGGGCTTTAGTTTCATTCTTCGGGCTTTTATTCACGGCCTTAGGTTTATTGCTTTCTTTTTTAATCGTACGAATTTGCCCAGTTTCATCAACCCACGTATAAAAATCAGAGTCCCCCTGCGGGAGCCCTTGGCAAGCAGTCAATGAAAGGAAAATAAAACCAAATACAATAAGTTTCATTAGAATTTCGTTCTGAATGTAATACCTGCCGCCGCAACCGTTAATTTGGTTTCAACATCTAAGCCAGGATAAGGGTTTGAAACCAAGCATGTTAAACAGTCTCGGTTTAAAGAGCCACTTGAGGTGCTGAATCCTTGTTCATCCTGAGGGTCGGCCTCAATTGTCTCTTGGCTTTTAAGAAAAGAAAGGGATACATCAATTTCTGTATCTAGATCCCAGCGATAGCCAAAACCAATACCATACATGGGTGCAAAGCCCAATGGCGCCATAACGTTACGTCGGTCTGTTGGTATCGATGTGGTTCGTGGCTCATAACCAATTCGCGCCTTCAGTCGAGAGCTCATTTGATACTCAATACCAAAGCCAAAACTCCAAACGCTTTTATAATTTAAATTCTGCCTCAATGTGTTACCTGTCACCTCGCCGGGTGCCAGTATTTTTGCGGCATTCAAGAAATCTAACTGGCGATCGAATTCAAAATAAAAGGAGTCCCATTCGTCGTAGTCGGTCCAGCCCGCATCAATATTGAACTGTAACTTATCAAAAAAACGAAATTTAAAACCTGTTTGAAAATGCTGAGGATAAGTAAATTCAGTCGTGACATACCCTGTTTCTCGACTCACACCTGATGGCAGTTGAAACATAGCGCCAATTATAGCCCCGTATATTGACCCTCTAAAGCCACTAAAAAATCCAGCAAAATCTCGGGAGTAATCCATTTCAAACTCACCGCTTAACTGGTCTTTAGCTTCACTTTGGTAAGCCATACCCCATGCAAACCAATCCGTGGGCTCCCATAACAAACCAAGGTTATAAGAAAGGGACATGGAGTTTTCTAGTTGCATGCTCAGTGTGCCAATATCTCGATACGGCCCAACACGACCGCCACATAAAGAAACAAATGGCACCAATGGATCATTACCACCACCGCCTTCCTCGCAGCCAAATGCATCTTGAAGCATCTCAGTAGCCGCCATTATTAAGTTTACGCCACGTGCATCTTGTTCAATAGCAAAGCCTTGGTGGGATAGCAAAACACCAGCGCCCAAAGAAAGCTCATCGTTGACCTTATAACCAAAAGACGGTGACAAGTACGTCATACGTTGCATGGCCAGTTGCTTGGCTTGATAGCGCCCGGGATTATCAGCGCCTTCTTTAACAAACCCAGCAACCATGGGCATATAAGTGGCTGTTGCGAATGTGAATTTTGAACCCGGTGGATTGATAGAAAAGCCAGCAGCAGGCAGTGCAAGAACGGGCAAGTGCAAAGGAAATATGCCAACACCTGGAATATAGGCGCCTGCGATGGCTTCACTTTTTTGACCAATAACGGGGTCATCCTCGAAATTTAGAAGCTCTCCATCACCATCGTAATCTTCAGGCAGATTGAAGGTGGCTTCGGATTTCAAAATAACATTAAGCAGGGTAACGCCTATTTGGCGCCCTTTTAATTTTGTAAGACCGGCAGGGTTATAGTGAATTGAGGCCATACCAGGGGGATCAGCCGTCACAGCATTACCCAAAGAAAGTGCCTTTGGGTCAATAAGCATCGACTGCCCAAGCTGGGCATGGGATACAAAACTCAAACATAGCAGAATGACAAATAAGTAACTCTTCATAACAGCAACCATTATTAAGAAGAGCTAGCAGATGATTTGGCTTTTAAACCATTTACATCAATTGGCAATGATAGAGATAAAATAATGTCAGGCGCGTCATCCGTCATGCCAAACCCAACACCAATGTTAGTAATGGTTTTGGGTGACACTCTTACACCTAAACTTATATTAAAAATGCCGCTCATAGTGGCTGAACTTTGCACATCAGAAAAACTGCCTGAATTATTTTTAAACACATAAGTCGATTTGTCCGAATAACTCCCTTGGAATGACATGCTCATGGAAACATCATACGAAAGCGAATAAGCAAAACCGCCAGAAAATGACACACTCACCCCTGGTTGCACTTCCATTAATATTGCGCCGCTTCTAGGTTGGTTAATATCTTTTTCTGGTATCGCATAAGACAAACTACCAGAGCCAAATAACATGACAGGGTCAACAACCTTTGACATAGACAGACCGCCTGTTAAGGAGTAATAACCGCTCCCCGTTGGTAGCGTTTTGTCGCCAACGGTGTGAAATGGACTTGAGCCTGTTTTAGTTTTAAAAGAACCGGTTACTGTCTTGCTTAACTCGCCGGGCACATAAGCGTAAGGCTGCCAGCGTCCATTTATTGATATATCACCAATACCAGACGCGCTTTGAGATTCAAATGAATCATATTTGACAACCAAAGGCACGGTAACACCTAATGTTAGGTTGTTTTCATACCCGTAATCAAAGTTGAAATTATTTGAAAGGTTGTGAACCGAGGAAGGATTGACATCAAACGAAGTAACACGACCATCGACAATACTGACATCCAATCGTTGATCTGCTACATAGCTATAACTCATATTGAACCCGAGAGAAGTCTGGCCTTCTTTCATGAGGGAGTAGCTGTTTTCTGTGGCTTCAAATACTTCTTCTAAGCTTTTTTCTTGGGTGGCATCACCTTCTTTTTGTGAAAGGGCTTCCCTTGCGCTTGAAACATCGGCATTCGTATTGTTAGCTATAAAAAAGGCCAGTAATAAAATTAATCTCGCGTTCACTTAAACCACCATGTTCTTTTTATTATTTTCTCTTAAAGCGAATGCTTTTATTTACCAGAGAGTCCGTCTTAATCGTGTTCACCAATGAAGGGTCAAAACCTTCATCACCAGCCGAAACCAATTCGCCAAAATCTTCATCGTCGGCGTCTTTTTCTCGAATCCAGTGGGCATTGTTTTTACTTCGCGCTAAACCATTGCTGATTTCAGCGGGCTCACCCATGTGATCGGCCGGAAAGAAGTCTCTAAAATCACGAAAAGCCATTTTGGTAAATGTTCTTTCATCTATGACCCTTAAATCTTCATCCCTGATTTCTAAGCCCCCTACTGGCTTGTGACCATTAGGGAATACAATAAATAGTACATTACGATCCCATACCTCTAAAAAACGGTTCAGCGTGAAGCTAATATTACCAAGAGAGGGATCTGCGACAAATACGTGGCCATTTTTAACACCGCGAATAACAACGAAATGCTTAAATCCAGCATATTCAATAGGCGCAATAGCTGGGTGATCGAGTTTAATTAAGTCCTCTTTTTCTGCACGAAAACCACCTGATGGATGACCTAGTGCCGTCACAAGGCGCTTCATGTCTAATAAGGAAAAACCACGGCGTTCTATGATTTTCTCAGAGTCGCCAAATTCCAAAAGCCCTTCCATTACTTGGCGCTCTTGGAAATTTCGTCCGAGATAAAAGTCCAAAAGTGTCGTCAAGGCGGCTGAGCCACAGCTATAGTCATAAGCTTGGCGAACAACATTGTTGAACCTAAACTCAGAAAGAGGCTCTATGAATTCTTTTTGACGCGTGCTTTGCGCGCCGTATCCGGTTTCATAATAGACAATACCCTTTGGCTGAGATTCCACTTCTAAGAATTCAGTCAGCATGGTGTAGCTAATTATGGAAGCAAGCAGAAAAACCAACATGGGATATTTAGGCCTAACTTGTTATTTTTGTTATTTTTGGTCAGTTACTCATTGTTACATTAATTAACTTATTAGGCCATACACCAAAATGCTTGGTATCGACAAAAAATGCCGCCATTGATTGTTTTTTAGCCAAACACGTTTTTTTCATTGCACATGAGTACAACTCATCTGGCAAATAAAGACCAAAAGCCTACCCAAAAAATGTTGTAGCACTTAAAATGCACACACCAATTGGCGAGCAAAAATGAACTTTTCTACAAGTAAACTTCCCTACCTCGAAAATACAGATCAACTTTTAAGCAAGTTAAGTGACTTGGGCCATAGGGTTGCACTGGAAAGCTCAAACGCAGAACACCCAAACGGGCGCTGGAGTATTATTTCAGCATCCCCTATTGAGATCATAGAGCTATACGATCGATCAAATATAGAGTCTGCGCGCTTGCAGCTTGAACAGCTCAGTGCTGTTATTCCTACCATTGAATCTGACCTGCCCTTTACTGGCGGATTAATTGGTCACCTAAGCTATGATCTGGGAATTCCTAGGCTAAAAGTAGATCAATATCCATCGCAACCACTCATTATGTGTGGTCTTTATAGTTGGGCCTTTTTAATTGATCACTCATTAAAAGAAACTCAGCTTGTTTATTGGTCAGAAATTAGCACGATCGAAAAAAGCCATTTGAAAGACATATTCTCTCATTGTCTTGCATCTAATACCTCAACAGGACTAACGTTTAACTTAACATCCGCGTTTAAACCTAAATGGGATGAGTCAACCTACAAAAATAAAATCGATACGATCCATGATTATATTTTGAATGGCGACACCTACCAGGTAAATCTAGCGCAATCGTTTTCCGCGCAATATGAAGGCGACCCCATTTGTGCTTATTCAAAGATCAAGCAAGCAGGGAAAGTCCCTTTTGCATGTTATTTTGAATC
>JAWUXY010000154.1:0-27120 GCA_034111105.1 Bermanella sp.
TAGCTTAAGCAAGCGCTCTAATTTACCCGGTTTGCGCAGTGGCTTTATTGCAGGAGATGCAAGTATCTTAGAGCCATTTTTCCAGTACCGGACTTATCACGGTTGCGCCATGAGCATCCCAAATCAGATCGCAAGCATTGCCGCTTGGGCTGACGAAGCACATGTAAAAGAAAATCGTCGTCTTTACACTCAAAAATTTAATGCGGTATTGGATATTTTATCGCCTATCATGGACATTAAACAAAGTGATGCCAGTTTTTACCTTTGGGCAAAAACGTCTATTAACGAAGAAGTGTTTACTCAGCGTTTATTTGCCGAACAACAAGTAACCGTATTACCGGGTAGTTATCTGTCACGCACCATTGATGGCATTAACCCAGGAAGCAATCGTATTCGTATGGCGTTAGTCGCTGAAGTAGATGAGTGTATTGAAGCAGCCAAACGTATTCGTGCATTAATAGAAAGCCTATAGCCCATCTAATTTAAAACGCGCTAACGATAGATAGCTATCGCTAATCCTGTCGATATAATTTAAAAGGCCCAATGATTATCATTGGGCCTTTTTTATGTTCAAGCTTTACAACTTAATCACTTATTCCTAAAAACTCTTACTGCTTATGCGTTTAACATAGAGACTGAGGAATTATTAACGTATTAAAAATTAATTTCATGCCAATACCCACCTAAAAAACAAAAATCAATAAAATAAAAGCCATACCAAATAATTCACCCTTAACATTATTAAACATATTTTTTATAGCTATGGATTTTTTGCGCCAAAAAAATGCACAAAAATAATTTTAATTTAAAAAGTTAAATTAAAACGCCACATATAGGCGCACCACACAAAAAATAATGTTCAATTATCGCCACCAAACACCAAACACCAAGCATTACATATGCCAACCTACAGCTACGAAAACTAAAAAATATCGTAATAAATTTATTTTTATGAAAACAAAAATCACATATGAAAATAGGAATATTTAAACCTACATCTCATTTCTATAATTTATTTTTTAAATTTCATTGCACTAAATATAAAACGTATTGAGTCTAATCTTTAATAACTAGTTCCTATTTATAATTAATACTATTACTCTAAAATTTAATCTTTATTTTTTGAAGAGTTTAATAAAGTGTTTCTTTTTTAAAGTTTTTTATTTTACTGTGGCTCTGTATTTATAACATTGAAAAATATAACGGCTTAAAATGTCTTCTTTATTTTTTAATGCTTATAAAAAACTCATTTAAGGAATAGATAATGAAAAGAACATCCGTTTTATCGGCGCTTATTTTCTGTGCAACCGCAGGGGGGATACCGACAGTTTATGCCAACCAAGATCATTTAGATCAAACTCTTGAAGGCATAACCCAAGAAATGTCGATCACCAACATTTATCGGGCTTACTTCCCAAATGAAGATATTGCGCGTAAAGCCGCTATTAGCTTTCACGCAAACTTACTAGAATCAAACATAAGCGGCGGTTACTTAATTTTAGAGCTAACCGATGAAGACAAGCTAAGACTCGAACCCTTTGGTTTTAAATTTGAACCCGCTACGGCCTTTATCAAGCAACGTGATCAACGGTTATTACGTATACAAAAAGACGTACTATCTAAAAAAAACGTCTCGACTCTGGCTCTCAGTAGTCAGGCGGCATCACAGTCGATTCCTGGTTATAGCTGCTATCAAACAGTCGAAGAAACGTTTTCCATTGCACAAGGAATGGTCAGTGCAAACCCTAGCCTAGCCCAATTCATTGATGTTGGTGATTCATGGCAAAAATCACAAGACCTCGGCGGTTATGATATTCGGGTTTTAAAACTGACCAATCAAAACACAACCGGTAATAAACCGATTTTATTTATAAACAGTGCCATTCATGCGCGCGAATACACAACTGCACCACTAACAGTTGAATTTGCTCGCTGGTTGCTTGATGGCTATGGCACAAATGCTGATGCAACGTGGTTACTTGATGCTCACGAAGTTCACCTAATGTTGCACACTAACCCTGATGGTCGTAAGCAAGCAGAGACTGGTCTGTCATGGCGTAAAAATGCAAACCAAGACTATTGTGGAACGACTTCCAACAGCCGAGGCGCTGACTTAAACCGTAACTTCACCTTTAGCTGGAATTCAACTAACGGCGGAGGCTCTAGCGGCAACCAGTGTAATGATACCTATCGTGGCCCTTCTGCTGGTTCCGAGCCTGAAATTCAAGCACTAGAAAGTTATGTCCGTTCAATCTTCCCAGATAAGCGTGGCCCGAATGTTAATGATGCTGCACCAACAGATACAACAGGCATACATTTAGATATTCATAGCTATAGCGAATTAATTTTATGGCCTTGGGGCGATTCACAAAATGTGGCACCTAACGGCACAGCCATGCAAACACTAGGACGGAAATTTGCTTACTTTAATGGCTATACGCCGCAACAATCAGTGGGTTTATACCCTACAGATGGTACCAGCGATAGTGTCAGCTATGGCGAGCTTGGTGTGCCCTCTTTTACGTTTGAACTAGGCACCAGCTTCTTTCAAAATTGCTCTACGTTTGAAAACACGATTGTGCCAGACAATTTACCAGCCTTGGTTTACGCGGCAAAAGTGGTACGTGCTCCTTACATCACCCCTGGTGGCCCAGACATTACTAACTTAACCATTAACGGTACAAGCGGCAGCGGAACAATTGCGCCTAACAGTACTGGCAGCCTAGCGGCAACCGCAACTGACAACCGTTTTAATTCAAGTAATGGCTCAGAAGCGACGCAAAATATTACCGCAATGGAATATTATATTGATACACCACCATGGACTACAGGCGCGGTAGCAAATGTTTTATCCGCAACTGATGGCTCATTTAACAGTAAAACCGAAGCGGGTAATGCCACAATCAACACAAGTGGGTTAAGCGACGGCAAGCATACTGTTTATCTTAGAGCAAAAGATGCCAGTGGCGTCTGGGGTGCTGTATCTGCCATATTTTTGCAAGTATCAGGTGATGTAGTCGTGCCAGGCGAAATGACAAATGGCGTAGCAAAAACTGGCCTATCGGGTGCGAAAAGCGCTGATAGCTTCTTTACTTTAACCGTACCAGCTAATGCAGACACCTTGAACTTCACAATGGCAGGTGGAACCGGCGATGCTGATATGTACGTACGCTTTAATGCCAAACCGACAACCAACAATTGGGAATGTCGCCCTTATAAAGGTGGTAATGAAGAAACGTGTAGCATAACCAACATTCAGGCCGGCACTTATCACGTGATGCTACGAGGCTTTAAGGCATTTAGTAACGTAAGTCTTACGGGCACTTATACAACGGGCACAGTTGATAATTTTGAAAATAACACCGATGTAGCCATTCCCGATAATAATGCCTCTGGTGCCACCAGCGATATTAACGTTACCCGCAGCGGTGCATCTGGCTCGGTGAGTGTTGAGGTCGATATCATTCATACCTATATTGGTGACTTAAAAGTAGATGTAATTGCGCCCGATGGCACAAGCTTTAATGTTCACAACAATACAGGTGGCAGCGCAAATAATATCAACAAAACCTACACGGTTAACGTTGGCAACATTGACTCAAGTGGAATTTGGAAACTAAAAGTAGTTGATAATGCCAATAACGATACGGGCAAAATTGACCGCTGGAAACTTACTTTTTAATTAGTGTACGTTAGTGAGTCGTTCTATTAACCCCTTGCGGGTTAATAGAGCATAAGAAGATCTTGCTGTGTGTAAAAGATAAAGTCAGACAGTAGTCACTACTAATTGATTAAAGATCTAAAAAACACTAACGCCCTTATTAAATTAAAGCAACAAACTACAAACGAAGTAAAAAGCCCACTCACTTGTGGGCTTTTTTATAGGTTTAATCAGTATTGATAGTTATCGATCCATTCATATACCGACATTAACACCCTATCTAGACACGATACTAAACCATATAAACAAGCCTGACTGAAATATCAAACACCCTGAAATAGAGTCAAGATAGACCCTATACGCCAATATTAAAAGGTATGCTGCAAACAAACTCGGCACGTATATGTTATCGTATTACTATTTTATCTTTAACTGTGAACTTGGCGTTGTATTTATAGGCGCCTATTATTTACAATAAAAGTCTTAAAAATAGAGGTAAGCTAAAGTCTTACCATAACGGGGAAACCCGAGGTAGTTGCTTTCATGGTCACCCTGTCTTATCAATTTCTCTTATCTAGACTATCGATAGTCTTCTTCGCTATTAGCATATCGTTTTGCACACATGCTAAAACCTATACAGTTGGTGTAGAGGCCGTTAATCATTTCCCCCATTATGATTTCACAGGTGCTGAACCCAGAGGATATTTGGTTGAGGTAATCAACAAATTTGCTAAGCACCAAAATATCAAAATACGTTTTAAAATCATGTCTATTGACGACCTATGGCGTGCTTATCTGAATGACGAAGTTGATTTTCGTTTACCTGATAATCTCCTATGGCAACGGGACATGAAAAAAGACTTAAATATCACATATAGTGTGCCAATAGCTTATTTTACAGATGGCATAGTCAGCTTATCGCATAACGCCGATAAATCACTTACTAAGCTCGGAACGATTGAAGGCTTCACCCCATGGGGCTATCAAGGTCAAATAAATTCAGGACAAATTAGATTAATTAATGAACGCAACCTTAAAAATTTAATTAATAGCCTATATGCTGAACGATTTGACGGCGTTTATTATAATATTGAGGCTTTCATTAAGCTGGTACAAGAGGCTGGGCACCCTGCCGACAGTGTTGTGTTTCGCAAAGATCTAGTGAAAACCAGCTCAATTTATATGCTGTCATCGATTCATCATGGCAAACTTATAAAAGAATTAAATCAATTCTTACATACCAACAAAGCTTGGATCCGCGAGCGAAAAGCCTACTACAATTTAAAGTAACATTGTTAGTCTATTTCTATCTTTTTCACCCATAAAAATTAAATAATGATCGACTAAAATTCGACCTTTATGTAGTTAAAACTTGCTAAAAATCAAGCTTTGGTTTGTTTTAAGTATTTTAGTGTATTAAAAATGATTAATTATTTTTGATAACACTCGTTCTAGCTCAACCATTGTAACGGGTTTAGCAATAAAATCATTCATCCCAGCATCAATACAAGCTTGCCTATCTTGTTCCGATGCATTTGCGGTGACTGCAATAATCGAGCCTTGATAATTTAACTCTCGAATTTTATTCGTCGTTTCAACACCACTCATACCTGGCATTCTCATATCCATTAGTATTAACCGTGTATCTATATGCTGAGTAATATAATCCACTGCTTGTTCGCCGCTATTAACTGATAAAAGACAATCGGCATCAAACTCGGCTAACATGGCCTCTAACATCATGCAGTTCATTGCAATATCATCTACTACTAATACCGAGTAGCCTCTTAATGACACTGTACTTTTAACTATAGCGCCTTCACGCGCTATAGTTAGATCCAAATCAGGAATGCGTTTTTGCGGCAATACAATAGAAAAGCAACTGCCTTTATTTATCTCACTGGTCACGTCAATATCGCCTCCCATATGTTTAACTAAGCCCATTGATATGGCCAATCCTAAACCAGTCCCCTCCATGTTTCTGATTGAGTCATTAGTAAATTGAGAAAACTTTGTAAATAATCGTTTACAGTCTTCTGCCTTAATACCAATCCCACTATCTTCAATGGATATTTTAATCCCACTATCACCATATTTCTCTAAAGAAACATTAATGACACCTGCATCAGTAAACTTCATAGCATTCGAAAGCAGATTCATTAAAACTTGTGACAATCGATTTTGGTCACCATTGATATAAATTCGATTTTCAGGCAGTGATAATTCCAACCTAACGTCTTGCTTTAACCTCGGCGTCATCATTCGACATAACTCATTAATTTGTTGCGTTACATCATAGGGTTCCTCTATTAAATTCAGCTCATTTACTTCTAACTTACTAAAATCCAAAATATCGTTTATCAAAATTAACAATAAATTACCGGCTAATGCAATATCATTCACTTTAGTCTGATGTTTGTCTGGTAAATCCGCACGGGCAAGTAACTGAGCATTCCCAATAACACTATTCAGTGGCGTGCGTAATTCATGACTCATTGTGGCGAGGAATATGGATTTACTGTGAGCTGAAGATTCTGCCTGAATTTTTAATTCGTTCATTTTTTTAATGCGTTTTTTCTTATTCTTTACTTCTTTTTGTAATTCTTTTAAATGTGTTTTTGACAGGTTCGTCATCCCTCGGGTACATGTCACAATCATAATCGCAGCACAAAACATATAAAGAGCTTGCATGAAACTCCAACTTTCTTCTTTAATTATAGGTTCTGGCAGCCACCCCTGATACAACGCAAAAACGTTGAAAAGAAATAGAGACAAAGAGAAAATTAAAGATAAAAACAAAGACAAGCCTGAAAACAATAACGACATTAATATGAAAGGAATAACCCATAATACTGTCGTGGGCCCAGTGATTGATGAGTTATTGAAATCCACATAAAAAATCAGTGCCGTTGAAATCAAACAAACATACACCGAAATAGAACTCAGGTGCTTGGCATAACGCATAAGAACCACCACCGCCATTAACATCGCGGCTAATATCACCGTAACAAGCCTACGAGCAGGCACGCCACCTTCTAATAATGATATTAAGATCAAGACTGTTAAACCCAAACTTCCCAGTACGGTGGAATACACCCACAAAACTTTGGCACGAAAAGCATCCTCGCTATTCATAAAGCGATTCGGTATTAACCTTCTTAAAACACGGTCCAAGCTAGACTGGGGCCCTTTTGTATTGTTTGAATTCAAAACATTTATTCACTATGTAAGCCTATCTATACAGTCTAGTTGATGATCATAGCCCTATGAGGCACACCCAATATCAGACCATTAACCCCTGCCTGCCCATGGGTTCGCGAAACATTTACTGCTCAGCTTCCATCATCTTGGGGCTGAACTTCAGCGCTGTTTATGCTTTAATGCGGCCTTTTATTTTTACGTGAAGACATCATGAAGATTTACGGCATTAAAAACTGTGACACCATGAAGAAAGCCCTTAAATGGCTTGACGCTCAAAAAACAGCCTACGAATTTCACGATTACAAAAAAGCAGGCTTAAGTCCTGGTTTAGCGGATACGTTCATCGCCAACGTGCCGTTAGATGCTCTCATTAATAGACGCGGCACTACTTTCCGCCAATTAGATGATGCGACCAAAGACAAAATCATAGCGCAAGATGCAGGCACCATTAAGCAGGTTATGCTAAATAACCCGTCCATTATTAAACGCCCTGTGCTTGAGAAGAATGGCCAGTATTTACTGGGCTTTAAAGAAGATGAATACCAAGAATTCGTATAACCCTTATTTATTAATAGTTAGCAACAGACCATAGGAATATTAAGATGGCATTAGCATTTGCACTGGGTGTAGGCACCCAAAACGCGAAAAACGAGTGGCTAGAAGTATTTTATCAAAAGCCCGTTTATCAGCCAGACGCGCAATTAGTGGACGCAGCTAAAACAGCAGGTTACACCGCTGGCAACCAAGCCATCGAATTAGACAGCGCAAAACTGGCTGCATTGGCTGAAAGCCTACCAGCCGAGCAAGCCTCTTTAGCCAAAACCCTAAGCAGCAGCAAACGCCCTACTGTATTAGTTGTATTAGAATCAGACGAGCAAGCAAACAGCACGCCTGAGGTGTACTTGAAGCTACAATTGATTTCTCACCGCCTAGTTAAGCCTCACGGTATCAACCTAGCCGGCATTTTTGGTTTATTGCCAAACGTTGCTTGGACAAACAAAGGCGCTATTGACCTTGCTGAGCTAGCCGACGCACAACTTGAAGCTCGCTTAAACGGTGAACTACTTGAAGTGATCAGCGTTGATAAATTCCCTAAAATGACCGACTACGTCGTACCAAGTGGTGTGCGTATTGCTGATACCTCACGCGTGCGTTTAGGCGCATACGTAGGCGAAGGCACCACCATCATGCATGAAGGCTTCATCAACTTTAATGCAGGCACTGCTGGTACGTCTATGGTTGAAGGCCGCATCTCTGCTGGCGTATTCGTAGGCAAAGGCTCTGACCTTGGCGGCGGCTGCTCTACTATGGGTACGTTATCTGGTGGTGGTAACATCATTATTTCTGTAGGTGAAAACTCATTGATAGGCGCTAATGCTGGCATCGGTATTCCACTAGGTGATCGTTGTACCGTTGAGTCTGGCCTATACATTACTGCTGGTACCAAAGTACAAGTACTTGATGATCAAAAACAAGTGGTTGAAGTGGTTAAAGCACGTGATCTTGCTGGTAAACCTGACCTACTGTTCCGTCGTGATTCTATCAGCGGTGCCGTACAATGCGTCACCAACAAAACAGCGATCGAGCTAAACCACGAGCTGCACGCCAATAATTAATCCTATTAGCTAGACGTATAACCCCAAAAAGGCCATGAATTATTTCATGGCCTTTTTTATTGGCAACACAAACACCACCCCCCTAATAAACCAACGTCAAACCAACCCTAATATTGACGTTAAAGATAATGACTTAAGTCATATCTTTAAATCCGGTTATACATCAGAATCGATGTTCGGTTTATATTTAACCAAACTATTCTGTGAGATAAATATGGCACATTTAAATTACGAGGCAGCACTAGCAGGCAAATTCTTTAACGTGTCGTTCTTCCTATCAATCAACATTCGCTATGGGCATTTAACATGCGTAGCTTAATTACCCCATTTATCAGTGGTTACTGGTCAACCGACCGCTACCTTGCCAATAAAAACAAACAAGCCGAAGCCGTGTTAAAAGAACAACAACGACCTCGCTACTGCGAAGTGTTTGTTGCACTTGATGACCCGTATAGCTACATATTGCTGCAACTGTTAGCGCAATTTTGTGATGATTTTGCTTTAGAGTTAGACATCCACTTAGTGCATCATCGTCAAAACGACATGTTCCCAGAAGAAGCCATGTGGTCAACATGGGCAATAGATGACGCCGCACAACTAGCCCGCTTGTACCATTTGTATTTACCACCTTACTATCCAAAACAAGCCAGTATTCGCCAAGCGCAATCGTATTGGGCTCAACATCCACCACAAAACCCACGGGAAGCCATAGAACGTTTTGAGCAAGTTTGGCTAGACAAAGTTATTCCAGCATCCGACACAGATGCACAGCCCATGTTGCGTGAAAATGAGCAACACTTATCCGCCCAAGGCCATTACTTACCTGCCAGCCTATATTTTGCTGGCCAGTGGTATTGGGGCGTTGATCGTCTTGAGCATTTAGAACGCAGACTTTTAGAACTGGGCTTTAACCAAAATGAATACCCCGAATCAAAATACGCCCGCACTTGGCAAAACTTTTGTGCACAGCCAAGGAATGCAATCACCAATAAACAAGAACCGGTTGAGCTGTTTTTTTCAATGCGCAGTCCATACAGCCATCTAGCACTCAACCGCTGTCAAAAACTGGCCGAACATTATGGTGTGCCGCTGACCGTCAAGCCAGTTTTGCCTATGCTGATGCGTAATTTGAGCGTACCCAAAAATAAAACTCGCTACATCTTTTTTGATGCACTGCGTGAAGGCAAAAAACTGGATATTCCGTATGGCAAGGTAGCGGACCCATTAGGTAAAGGCGTTGAAAATACCTATGCCATTTGGCACTGGGCCAAACAAAAAAACAAAGGCAATGAGTTCTTATTGGCCATTTCGCACTTAGTGAATGCAAAGGGTGTCAGCGCAAATTTCACCCCAGGATTAAAGCAAGCCTGTGAAAAAATAGGGCTCAATTGGGCGCAAGCTAAACAAGCATTAAACTGTGAAGACTGGCGTCATGAAGTGAGCGACAACATTAAAGAGCTCTACACTCTGGGCCTTTGGGGGGTTCCTAGCGTACGCTACAAACAGACTCATGTTTGGGGGCAAGATCGAATTTGGTGTATTGAAGCCGCTATGCTTGCCAGTCAATAGCCATAATACTCATACATTTAAAGGCTAAACCTGCTAACCTATATACTGTTTGGTTTTATCTAATTTTTGCGGCTTAAAAAATTGCCTTAAAATTCAAACAGTTAATTATAGACATTCGCAACTTTTCCCTTCGTTACACCACTGAATTAAAAACGAGCGCAACTGTTCACATTTTCCTCAACTAAAATAAGGCATAGTCACGCCTAGCACTGCCGTTGGCACTGAATTTAAAAGGATTTCTGCATGCTCATATCAAACCTCGTTCCTGGCGAGCCTGTCTTAAGCTGGCTACTTGTCATCGTTGCCGGCAATCTAATCTTATATTTCATTCGTCACAGCGCGCACCAATTATTCGACAGCCTAACGCTACTGGTTGTTCACAACCTTAAACTCTTCAGCCAAGCCCTAGTGACAACCGCCCGTCACATGAGCCGACGTAACCGCGAAGTTTTGCTAGAGCATGGCAAACAGCAAGCCGAACGAGAATTAGAGCGCCAGTTTATTCGCCTTGGTACATTAGTCGAAAAAGACTTGGGTCGTTACCCCACGATTCAGCGCAACATTGAGCAAAACATCTCCCACATGGAAGATAAACTATCGCAAACCTCAGAAGTGCCCGCCCCACTACCGGAATGGACAGAAGCCGTTGAGTCAATTGCTCGCCTAAAAGACGTCACCAAAAACGATGCTGTTGTGGGCAAATTACTACAAGCCATTTACGAGGCCTTCCATAAACAACAAGGCGAAGTACTCGGCACTTTTCGACAAGACACCGCCAAGCGCCACAACATATTAAAGTCCGCCATGGTTCACTGGCGTCACTTGCTACATAAAATCGAAAACCTCAACGAACAATGGCAAAACCTAAATGAGCAAAGTAAAAAAGTCGACTTACAAGTTGATCGCTTTGAAAGCATGGTAAAAGGCACAGACAAAGCCGAGCGTTTATTAAAAGCCAGCAACACCACTCAATTTGTTATCTCTGTCATCGTCATGGTCATTGCGGGCTTTGGCGCGTTTGTAAACTACAACCTAATCGCACTGCCAATGTCAGAACTGATGCCGGCCACCAGCCAAGTTGGCGGCTATGATGTGGCGGATATCGGCGCGGCAGTCATCATCATGTTAGAACTGACCGTAGGTTTGTTTTTTATGGAGGCCATCGGCATTACCCGGCTCTTCCCTGTTATTCATTTTATGGAAGATAAAAAACGCATTATTTGGGCATGGGTCTGCATTATATTTTTATTAGCGCTTTGCAGTGTTGAAGCGGGCCTAGCCTACATGCGTGAAACCATGGTGGCCGATAAAGCATTATTAACCAGCTTTTTAGTGGGCGGCGAAGAAGCCGTCACCGCATCCGCTAGCCAAGTGCATAGTAATATCCCCATGATCGGACAAATGACACTGGGTTTTGTATTGCCATTAATTTTAATGTTTGTAGCCATACCGTTTGAATCCTTTATTCACACCGGCCGACACGTACTGGGCAATATGGTGGTACACCTTTGTATTTTTGCCAGTACCATTGCTCGCAGCATATCTATTTTAATGAAACAACTAAACAACAGCCTAAAACATGTTTACGATATTTTATGCTTCGCACCGTTATGGTTTGAGCACATGATTGAAAGCAAACCTGCATCAACCAAAAAAGTAAAAGCGGCGAAAGAAAAACAAGCGCTTAAACACGCTAGCGCACACGCATTACTTGAATCAGATGACACGGATAAAAGTAAAAAACCGAAAAAAGATACTCCTCCTAAGATTACAAAAGAAGCCTAACCATGATGAAATCAATCACAGTAATCGCACTATTTTTAGGCACCCTTTTTTTACTCAGTGCCTGTACTCAGCAAAAGCCTACCACGGGTTTATATTTATTGCTCGATACATCTGGTACTTACACAAAAGAGCTGAAAAAAGCCCAGCAAATTATTCACTACTATTTAGCACAACTAGAACCGGGGGACAGCTTTGCCGTGGCCCGCATTGATAGCGGCAGTTTTTCCGAAACCGATATTATTGCCAAAGTTACATTTGATCATCGCCCTAGCCGTGCAAATGAACAAAAACGTGTTTTTAGTGCCACTATTTCTAAGTTTATTGAAACCGTGCAAAGCAGCGCTTACACCGACATCAGTGGCGGCTTGTTATTGGCGAAAGAATACCTAAATGAAATCGACAGTGATAAAAAATACATCATGGTATTTTCAGACATGCAAGAAGAGCTGCCAAAAGGTTACAAGCGGGACTTTGAATTAAATTTACCAGGCTACGAAGTCATCGCCCTTAACGTTACAAAATTGCGCAGCGATAACCAAGACCCAACAAAATACATGCAACGCCTAAAAGATTGGCAGCAACGCATAGAACAAAGCGGCGGTAAGTGGCGCATGATCAACGATCTAGAGCGCGAAGAATCACTGGCACTTTAAGCATTAATCTTCTCAAAAAAAAGGGTCGTCACTATAATGTGACTACCCTTTTTTGATCAATCTGCGTTTACTTTTTATTCTGTTGTTTCAAGTACATTGCATGGCTACCCGCCAGCACCATACGTAATTCAATGTTTAATTTACGGACTAAATTTTTTCGCTCTTGCTCACTCATGTCCAGCGACATCACGCCTTGACTAAACACTAACATAACCATCATTTCGGCGACTTCTGTGATATTAGTCAGCGGTTGACGTTCCATTTGTTGCGGTGAGCTTAAATCATCAGTTAATTCTTCAGCAAAACGACGCGTTTCACGAGCAATGGATTCACGAAATTGCTTAGGGCCCGATACCATATCGGAATTCAACAGGCGAATTAAATTAGGGTAATTTTCAACAAACTCCATGAACGTCTCAACCGACGTGCTCACCACAGAGCCTTCAACTTTCACACGATGACGGGCTTGGCGCATGATTTGACGCAGAATTAAACTCACTTGGTCCACCAGCGCCAAACCAAGATCTTCCATGTCCACAAAATGTCGATAAAACGTCGCTGGCGCAATGCCTGCTCGACGCGTGACTTCGCGCAGACTCAATGCCGAAAACCCTTTGTCCTTGCTGAGCTCTAATGCCGCATCGATGATCGATTGACGAGTTCTTAATTTTTGTTCAGCACGCGTGCTCATGTGATTAGCCTTCTAGTAATGCCGCTATTGTAACCAGATCGCAATAAAGCGCAAAAAACTTGTTCGATATAGTCGCTTATGTACCTAATATATTCACTGCGCTCACGGTCGCCTGCAATCCAACACTGTACGAGGGTGTACCCAATGCACTCGCTACGCTCATGGGGCATGCAACCCCGCGCCCGATCAGCCAACCCCAACACCTTTCGTCGCTCCTACAAATTAAATCCAAACCGTACCTCTGATCGCCTGCAAGCAGCCTCCTACAAATTGTACGAGGGTGTACCCAATGCACTCGCTACGCTCATGGGGCATGCAACCCCGCGCCCGACAACCATTCCAGTCTTGCACCCACAAACCCCAGTCTTTTATCTCTCACACAACAAGCCTCCAAAAAAAAGCATCTATAGAGCCCAAAACTTGCCTATGGTAAGATGCGGCCCTTTATTTAGCGGCTCTGATCCATGTCCAATCCCCTGTCTAATATTCGTATCGTTATGGTGAACACATTTCACCCAGGGAACATAGGTGCCGCCGCCCGTGCCATGAAAACCATGGGCCTAAGCGACTTAGTGCTGGTGTCCCCCCTTGACTACCCAAGCGACCAAGCTACATCCATGGCGGCAGGTGCCACAGACGTTCTAGACAGCGCCACCGTAGTCGAAACCCTTGATCAAGCCATAGACGACTGCCAACTGGTTATTGCTACCAGCGCTCGCTCACGCAGCCACCCTTGGCCGATCAAAGAAGCCCGCGAGATGGCACCACAAATTTTAGAAGAAGCCAGCAAAGGCAGAATCGCCATTATGTTTGGCCCAGAACGCATGGGGCTGCATAACGAGCACCTACGTAAAGCGCACTTTCATATGGATATTCCTGGCAACCCAGAATACCCCGTACTGAATGTGGCCTCTGCGGTACAGTTGGTGTGCTACGAATGTTTTATGGCCAACAGGCAAACCTTTGCCAAGCAAGATAAAGCCTATCCTTTAGTCAATGAACTAAACGGCTTTTACGAACACCTAGAAACCACATTAGATGATGCAGGCTTTTTAAACCAAGCCCATAAGGGCCAAGCCATGTTGCGCTTAAAGCGATTATTTAACCGCGCACGCCCTGAAAAAATTGAACTGAACATGTTACGCGGCATACTCGCAAGCGTAGACAAACTGATTAACAAATAAGAGACCAAGTATGAGCGATACTCGCACACTGGCCCTAAGCAAAGCCTTAATCGAACAGCCGTCTGTCACCCCAGAAGACGCCGAATGCCAACAAATGATGGAAGACATCTTGGCACCTTTGGGTTTCAAATGTGAAACCATGCAGTTTGCTGAAGTGAAAAACCTATGGGCACGCAAAGGCACTGAAAAACCCCTTGTGTGTTTTGCTGGTCACACAGATGTCGTACCGACGGGCCCACACGCTGGCTGGACTTACCCGCCATTTGAAGCCACCATCGTTGACGGCATGTTATACGGACGTGGCGCGGCCGACATGAAAGGCTCCATCGCCGCGTTTTTAGCTGCCACCGAAAGCTTTGTAAAAAAACATCCAGACCACAAAGGCTCTATTGCGTATTTAATCACCGCCGATGAAGAAGGCCCAGCCGACAACGGTACGGTTAAAGTGATCGAAGCCTTAGAAGCGCGCAACGAAAAAATCGACATGTGCATCGTGGGCGAACCATCTAGCACCACACACTGTGGCGATGTCATCAAAAATGGCCGCCGTGGCTCATTAGGCGCATGGATGACGGTTAAAGGGGTACAAGGTCACGTGGCTTACCCGCACTTGGCAAAAAACCCAATTCACTTAGTCACCCCTGCCCTTGCTGAAATGTCCGCTGAAAAATGGGATAACGGCAACGAATTTTTCCCAGCCACCACCTTTCAAATCAGCAATATGAACAGCGGCACCGGCGCCACTAACGTGATTCCGGGCACTGTAGAATTAATTTTCAACTTCCGTTTTTCAACTGAATTGACTCAAGAAGAATTAAAACGTCGTACCCATGCCATCATGGATAAATACGGTTTTGAATACGAGATCGAATGGAAACTCAGCGGCCACCCGTTCTTAACCGACCGCGGTTCATTAGTAGACGCCGCCGTTGACGCCATTAAAGAAGTGACCAACATCGATACCGAGCTTTCAACATCCGGTGGGACAAGTGACGGGCGCTTCATTGCACCAACAGGCGCACAAGTAGTTGAGCTTGGCCCAATCAACGCCACTATTCACCAAGTAAACGAACACATCAGTGTGGCCGACTTAGATACCTTAAGCGCCATCTATGAACGAACTCTTGAAAAATTGCTTTTGGATTAACAATTAAGCCTTATGTTAACGTGCCCAGTTTGCCAAAGTCTGCTTGAGCTTAATGAGCGTCAGTTATGCTGTGAAAACAATCACAGCTATGACCAAGCCAAGCAAGGCTATTTTAATTTATTACTCAATACCGCCAAAAGTTCGAAACAACCAGGTGACAACGCTGCCATGGTGCAAGCGCGCAGCGCATTTTTGAATGGCGGCCACTATCAGGTTATTTCTGACACCATTAATCAATTAGCCATTGACCACCTACTGCAAAACACAACTGAACAAAGCCAGATTTTAGATTTAGGTTGTGGCGAAGGTTACTACACTGAACGCCTACACACGGCGTTAAGTGACCACCAAATAAATCATGCTTTTTATGGCTTAGACATTTCAAAAGATGCCGTAAAAACAGCCTGTAAACGCAGCAAAGATATCAATTGGTTAGTGGCTAACGCCAACCATGCGCCCTTTGCTCAAGGCAGCATGCAATTAATCATGAACGTGTTTAACCGCATTATGCCGAAAGCCCTTGCTAAGCTATGCCATGAAAATGGCCGCGTATTTATTGCAAGTGCCGGTGCTTACCATTTACAGCAATTAAAAGAAGCCATCTACACCACACCAAAGTTTGTGGAGTTTGATGCCATTGCCGTCATGAACGACGACTTTAACCACGAACACCGCCAAACGTTAGATTTCACCATAAGCTTACCGCCAGAAAGTACTCAGCACCTTCTCGCCATGACGCCACACACATGGCGCTCAAGCCCTGAAATCCAACAAAGCTTAATGGCGCAAGAACGTCTAGACTTACGCGTACAAATCAATTTAGATAGCTTTAGTTTAAAACCCATAACTGAACGTATTTATCGCGAAAAACCAGTTGACGACATTCAAGCAGACGAACAAGAAGACAACCAGCAAAGCGGCGGTTAACCTAACAAAAGAAACAAACACAAGGAGCGTGCATGTTTATCGTTAGATGGCTTGGTAACTTGGCTCAAAATTATCAACGCTGCTTTGCTATTTTTGGCGCAGGGTTAGCCATATTCATGATTGGCATTGGGTTGTTTTATCTCAGTGCCAAACATTATGATGCGCAACCCCTGTTAGCCGAACTGTTAACATTACTGGCCATACTTTTATTTATTATCGGCATTATCACCGCGTTAATTGGTTATTTAAGTTTGACCTATTACCGCTGGTATATATTTTTTAAAAAACGTAAAACAAGCCAACGTGACCAAAATGACAATCACTAAAAAGATAATCATCACAATTAAACTTGTCTCGTAAAAGGTTTAACCATGCGCTACCCAGACATCGAAATTTACGTCAAAGACGTCACCTTCAAACAAATTGAAGACTGGCTTGCCCTGCACTTTAAATCTGTAGAACGTAAACACATCGAAACCAAAAAGAGCGAAGCCCGTAGCCACTGGTTAGTCGACGGCAGCGAAGTCATCGCCTTTGGTAATGCCATCGCTAAGTATTCCAGCATCTGGTTTAAGCAAAACAACAGCCCGTGGGACACCGATTTAGATTGCGCCCATGCTGCTTGTAAAGAATTAGCCACTCAAATTCGCTGTTCCAACAGCAGTTGGGAAGACGGCCAAGGCCCTGAGAGTCAATGGTGGCGAATCGTTGATGGCGAAGAAGATATGTTGATTGAGTGGCCAGAGGGTTAAACCATACCGCTCATTTTTTCGCTCGCAGGGGCAAGCTCCAACAAGTTAAATCCAAACCGTACCTCTGATCACCTGCAAACACCCTCTTACAAGTTAAACAAATTGTAAGAGGGTGCCCCGCGCCCGATCAGCCAAACCAGCACCTTTCGCCCGCAGGGGCGAGCTCCTACAAGTTAAATCCAAGTACGGTCTATGATCACCTGCAAACACCCTCTTACAAATCAAGTAAATTGTACGAGGGTGCACCGCGCCCGATCAGCCAAACCAGCACCTTTCGCTCGCAGGGGCGAGCTCCTACAAGTTAAATCCAAACCGTACCTCCGGTCGCCTGCAAGCAGCCTCTTACAAATTAAGCAAATTGTACGAGGGTGCCCCGCGCCCGACCGACCTAAACCCAACAACTAAACCCTTTTCACAAACCTTAAAGATTCTCAATTCTAGTACTGGGCGCGCTCACATAAACCCTTTACAATCAAAGCACTATTCACATAAAGAAAAGGACATTTCATGCCCATCACCATGAGTACTATCCTCGCTGGTATTGCGTTTTTATTCGTACTGGTTGTACTGAAAAAAAGCATTATCTTTGTGCCACAAAACCGCGCTTGGCTAGTCGAGCGTTTTGGCAAATACCATAGTACCAAAGTAGCGGGTCTTAATTTTATGATGCCGTTTATTGATCGTATTGCCGCTGATCGTAGCTTAAAAGAACAAGCCCAAGACGTGCCAAGCCAAGCCGTTATCACAAAAGACAACATCTCTCTTGTGGTTGATGGCGTACTGTATTTGCGTGTACTTAACCCATACGACGCCACCTACGGCGTAGATGACTACACCTATGCCGTCACACAGCTCGCGCAAACCACCATGCGTAGCGCCATTGGTAAACTTGAACTAGACCGTACATTCGAAGAACGTGAAGCTCTAAACGCTGACATCGTTTCATCTATCAACCAAGCCGCCGAGCCTTGGGGTATTCAGTTACTGCGTTACGAAATCAAAGACATCGTGCCACCTAAATCAATTTTAGAATCCATGGAAGCACAGATGAAAGCCGAGCGTGTAAAACGTGCTCAGATTTTAGAATCTGAAGGTGATAAACAAGCCGCCATCAACGTGGCCGAAGGTCAAAAAGCCTCAATGGTACTGGCAGCAGAAGCCGATAAAGCCGAGCAAATTTTATTAGCAGAAGGTGAAGCACAAGCCATTATTGCAGTAGCAGATGCAAAAGCAAAAGCTCTTAAAACCATTGGTGATGCTGCTATGACTGAAGAAGGCCAAAAAGCGGTTCAACTTGACCTAGCAACCAAAGCGATTGAAGCACAAAAAGCCATTGCCAAAGAATCGTCTGTGATCTTACTACCCAGTGGCGATACAAGCGCAAGTTCGTTAGTGGCGTCATCTATGGCTATCATTAACAAGATTAACGAACAACAAAAAGGCTAACCATGGACTTCATTGCACAAAATCTGTCAGAGAGTTTGATCATTGCGGGTATTGCACTGTTGATCATAGAAGTGGCTATACTCGGCTTTGCCACCTTTGTGCTGTTCTTCATGGGGTGCTCAATGGTCATCACTGGGGGGCTGATGTTATTAGGCGTATTAGACGCCACTTACATCAGCGCTTTTTGGAGTAATGCTATTGTCACTGGTGTTTTAGCCGCCCTACTTTGGAAGCCGCTTAAAAAGAGCCAACAAAACAGTGGAAAAAACAAAGAAACCGCAACAACGATTGTTCATCAGTTTACGCTTGAAAATGATGTCGATAACCAAGGGCTAACGCATCATCAGTATTCAGGTATTCAATGGAAAGTTAAAAGCCAGCAGCCCTTAACAAAAGGCACACAGGTTAAAGTGGTAAAAGCCGATGTAGGTGCATTATGGGTTGAGCAAGTGTAATTGCTTTCTTAATTTCACATTTACCAAAATAAAAACGGCCTCTATTGAGGCCGTTTTTATTTCTTTTTTATCGAATTTAACTCTGATTATTCAAATCATAAAATTAATTTAAAATACAAAAACATCTAATCATCTGCCGTTATTATTAAATGACACTGCTGTATTGATAAATACTAGAAAGGTAAAAACTGACCTTATCATTGGTATGACTATATTAAATAATTATTACATAACCATAAAACAGTAGCTCTCTATATGTATAACCAACCATGTCGATATAGCAATCAATCACAACGTGAATTCAAAAATATAACGATAAAAAACCGCAATTCGTTACGAATGCGGTTTTTTAAAACGTTATGCCCTGTTTAATTAAGCATGAGGATGAGTAGAAGCAGTTTCACATTTCACGTTGTTGTCATAAAAATATAAATATGTATCGCCACCTAGTGCAGGGGCTTTATATTCATATATTAAATAACTGATTCCATTTTGCGCTGCATTGCCATAAGTAAAAACATTACCATATTTATCTATTGTAACCTCACCATTATCGCCATAAGTAACGCTTAAGTCAGTTTCTGAGTCGGCTGTACCGTCTGCGTTTGAATCATAAATATTTTTAATGTTACTCAAACCAGCAGCGGTATAAACAAGGTTTGAGGTTGCTGTAGAATTTGCAGTACCATCACCGTTTGAATCACTCTGTGAGCGACATTCACTAATTCGACCCTGATCATCATAAACATAAGTCATGCTCTCGATGAAGGTAACAAGACCACCGCCATCAATCGCTTTTGTCTCTTTAGCCGTCAACAAACCCTCTGAGCTAATGATTTCTTTAATCTCTTCTTTAGTGCCGTTTGATCGATTATATGTTCGCGTTGAAATCAAGCTGCCTGCATTTTCGCTATACGTATATTCAAAACTAGACTGTGTATTTGAATTTAAATTTTCATATTCTGTTTTAGTTAAGCGGCTTTCAGAATCATATAAATATGATTTAGTGCCGTATTCAAAAACCTCTTGATCCGTTGTATCCCCACTAAAATTGGCAGATGATGTTCGTTTTTTCACATCATTATATGTTTTACGAACAGAGTACGAATTATCAACGGTACCGGCTGCATCAGAGTACTCCACTGTGCGCTCTGTTGTTAAATACACCTTGTCATCCATATAGCTATTGGTTTGAATATCATATGTTGCAAGCTCGGTGGTATTACCACGAACAAAAATTTCTGCACGGTCAGAATTTAATAAACCAAAATTATTATAGGTTTTTGTATTTAATTGACGGGAAGATAGATGTTTAATTGCATTGCTTTTTTGTTCGGTTGCATATTGCTCGATTAACATTTCACCATTTTCGGCAGAATAAGTGTAGGTGTATTCTGTAATAGAACTTGATGAACGATCATCTGTTCGGGTAGCCACCTGACCAAAGGCAGTGTAGCTTAAGCTTCCGACGCCCTCTTGTGTTACACGCTCAGCTACAGTGATATCAATATCCGCCAAATCATAAGCATCACGTAATGGGCGTGCTGCATCCATCGCCAAAGAAATACCGCTGCTGTGCTGAAACGCCAACGCATCATCATTAGCAGAAAACTCATACAAGCTCACATCAAAGTTCAACTTTAAACCCACAACAGCTGCGCTATTCGCCGTAATATCAAAGCCGTTTGATGAATCATTGTCATTATCCAACGCAATCAATAAACGCATCACATTAGACGTATTATGAAGTTGGTTATATTGGCCCACTGTTTTTTCTATTAAATAACCGGTTTCAATCCGCTCACGGGTATATTCTGGCATACGTAAAGCACTGCGTACGGCTAAGGGGGTCGTTGGTAATTCATCCAAGGCAAGCAACTTAACAAGTCTTATCTCGGCAGCTGCCTGCGTTTCGGCAATAACCGTATCACCGATCAAAAGGGTAAGGCTCTCACCCTCTTTATAGTTGAATTCACCACTGCTATTGAGTGTGCCCGACTGAGTTTCAGTACGGTAATCCACACCCGCCAATGCATCAATTTTTCCTGCCTTAACATCACTGGATGAGCTACTGCCACCACCGCCGCCACATGCTGCCAATGCAGTAAGACTCGTAATTAGTATGGTTTTTTTAAACATGGCATCACCTTAGTTCTTCGGACTCAATGTTGTTTATTAAGTAGTCAGCGAATGCTAAGAGAAGATGGGGCAAAGGGAAATAGTGCAATTTAGGGTTATATGCTTATAACTAGCCATCAAAACAGGCGTCACGTCTCAAAATCAAACAATACATAGCCATTTCGGCACATATTAAAGGTAATGGTTGCTCACCGCATGTGAGCTAAAGTTGGGCGCTAGGTATGAGCGCGATTTCAGCCTTTATTTGATTGAATCATTTTTTCAACGCTAATATCCAGCCGTTTGGCCAGTCGGGTTAAGTTAGCGCGATCCATTTTTAACAATCGCCCTGCTGCCGCCCAATTACCATGACTTGTTTCAAGCGCCTGAATAATATGTTGTCGTTGAAAATCATCGGTGGCTTGCTTTAAACTAGTCGGGGCATCTAATTGATGCATGCCACCTACCTGTGCGTTAGAATCGTCACGCTCATTACTGGGAATCAACCGTGATGATGACACCGTTAGCTCGCCAATATGTTCTGGGCGAATCGATACAATGTCTTTTTTACGCTGATCGTTTCTGGCTTTTAACGCCGCACGATTAATACAGTGCTCTAATTCTCTGACATTACCAGGCCAGTCATATTGCTTTAAATGATTTAATGCAGCAGTCGAAAATCGCATTTGAGGAATACCCAACTTGCGTTTTGTATGTTCAATAAAATAACCCGCTAACAAAACAATATCGTCTTTGCGTTCACGCAGTGCAGGTGCATTAATTGGGTAAACACTTAAACGATGATACAAATCCGATCGAAAATGGCCCCGCTCAACCTCTTCTAATAAATTACGATTGGTTGCCGCAATAATGCGTACGTCCACGTGATAGGTTTCATCTTGGCCAACCGGCTGAATCTCTTTGCTTTGTAAGGCTCGCAATAACTTACTTTGTACGGCCAATGGTATTTCACCAATTTCATCTAAAAATATCGTACCACCATCGGCAATCGAGAATTTACCCGCACGGTTTTGATTAGCGCCAGTAAACGCGCCTTTTACATGGCCAAACAATTCGCTCTCAATTAAGTTTTCAGGCAATGCCGCGCAATTGACATACACCAATGGGCCATTACTGCGCATTGATTGTTTATGAACCGTGCGGGCAACTAATTCTTTACCAACGCCCGTTTCACCATTAATTAATACGGTGAAATCAGAGCCGGCCACCATTTGAATTTCATCTTTTAATTGCTGCATCACATGGCTCTCGCCAATTAATTCGCCACCATCTTTACTTAACGCTTGCTGCGTTAAATTTTCAACCACCGCCTGGGCATGGGATGCGTGTCGCTCAAGTAAATCGAGTGTGAGTGCCGTTTTTAAACTGGCCGCCGACATAGCCGCAATAATATCCAATGTTTTTTGCGGGATATCATCAAATTCATTGGGCGTTAAGCTATCGAGAGTGAGTACCCCAATCAAATTATGATCAAACATCAGTGGCAAGCCCATGCACGAATGCACGGGTAAATCCCCTTCTGTGGCCAATAACAAACCATCATAAGGGTCAGGCAATGGCGTGTGGCTTTCAAAACGCACTGGCGAACTGGCATCACAAATTTGCTGAAAGCGTGGGTGTTCAGCAATGGCAAAGCGACGCCCTAAAGTGTCATGACTTAAACCTTGTAATGCTAACGGCTTTAAGTAATCACCCTGCTTAACCAACAACACCACGGCATCGCAGGTAATGGATTTTCTAACCGTGGTTAATAATCGCTCAAAGCGATCTTTTGCAATTAGGCTGCTACTGAGGTCAATGGCCAGTTCGATCAAGGCCGATAAAGTAATATTTGTCATGTGGCTAAACCTCTTCTCAATACATTTCAAAGCATAAATCAAAAAGAGTCTTAATGACACAAACGTATTAAATATACATAAAAATTATAGAGTCAAATTGACTCAAAAATAACAAATATATTACTCAAGTCATTGTTTATAAAGGGTTTTATCATCTGGCACGGTATTCGCTATATAGGAGTCATTCTATACCGCATCAACCAGGAGACTGCCATGCATCCCGCGATTAGCTCAACCAACCCGCTAATGCAGCAACCCAACACACACCGCATGCAACGCTTATTACACACTGGTAATTTCAGCATGCTAGCGGGCTTGGTGCTCATCATTGTGTCTATTCTTGCTAGCTACCAATTTGCGCATCTTTTCTCTTTATCAGTACAGGTGAGTGCTCATATTGGCACTTTAGTTTTCGCCACCGTTATTAAACTTGGATACATCACTCGCTGCGTCGCCTTGAATCAGTTACACAAGGAAAAATCTCGTGAATTTTAAATTATCACTGCTGCCATCTAAGCCAATACAAGCCGCCCTTTGGGACTTAGCGTTTCGCCCGTTGTTTATCATCGCCAGCGCGCTTTCGATTGTATCGCTGGGTGCTTGGTTATTGATACTTAACGGCCATTTAAACTGGCAAAGCGAAATGCCTGCAACGCTGTGGCACATTCATGAAATGTTATTTGGTTTTGCACTCACCATCGCCGCAGGCTTTTTAATGACGGCGGTGCAAACTTGGACAAACCTGCGCAGCTTACATGGCTATAGTTTAATGGCGCTTGTGATCATATGGCTGGTAATACGAGTACTATTGATACAAGACACCGTTAATTTATTTATGCTCATGCTGTTGCAAACCATTTGGTGGGGCATGGTGATCGTTAAGTTGGCCCAGCTATTATTAAAAGCAAATAGTCAGCGTAACTATAAAATACTGCCGCTACTGTGTGTGATCGCCAGTTTGCATTTGTTCTTTTTGTACTGCGCCTTTACCCACAACACTGAGATGGCGTTGCATATTGCACGCAGCGTTATTTTATTTTTTAGTATTATCATCAGTCTGATTTCTGGGCGCGTTATTCCGATGTTTACCCGCAATGGTATCAACCGTGACGGCGATCCGCGTGCTAAAAAATGGGCCGCTAAAAACATCATCGCCACGCCTAAGTTAGATAAAAACCTATTGCTAATTTCACTTTTTGGCGCAAGCGTCTTTTTCATTAATGGTTTATCGGCTAATACATCATGGTCGCTTGAGGCTTTGTTAAGCATAAACCCCGTCGGTATTTTAATGTTAATTGGCCTAATGCATTTATACAGATTAAGCCACTGGGCACCTCAAGCCACTCTTAAATTGCCTTTATTATGGTCACTGCATGCTGCCTATTTATTTTTAGGCCTAGGGCTAATTGCCATGGGGGCTAGCGCTTATACCGATGCCATTCGCTTCGCCGATGCCGTTCACTTAATTACGGTGGGCACATTAGGTGGGATGATTTTAGCCATGATCTGCCGTGTATCCCTCGGCCATACAGGCCGCGCATTAGTGATTAATCGGTTAATCGCCGCCGCTTTTTTTATGATTATAGTTGCGACTTTATTGCGTTTTTTATTACCGCTATTAAATCAACACTTAATGGGCTGGAACATCTCGGCTTTATTATGGGTAAGCGCCTTTAGTCTTTTTTTATATCGATACACGCCTATGTTAATGCAATCGAAAATTTAATTTCTGCATTACTAAACCCGTAAAAAATTAACCATCCCTGCATGTTAAGGCTCCGAAGAGAGCCTGCAGGCTCACGCACGCTTAAACCATAAACCACTGGAGCAACCATGTTAAGCCAACAACAAATAGAGATCGTAAAAAGTACTATTCCGCTTTTAGAAAATGCGGGCACCGCCATTACTGAACATTTTTATAACCGTATGTTTACGCACAACCCAGAACTGCAAGATACCTTTAACATGAGCAATCAAGCCTCTGGTCGCCAACAGTTTGCGTTGTTTTCGGCCATTGCCGCGTACGCTAAACACCTTGAAAACCCATCGGTTTTAGCCAGCATGGTCGAGCGCATTGCCAACAAGCACACCAGTTTGCATATTCAACCTGCGCAATATGACATTGTGGGGCATCATCTTATTGAAACACTGCGTGAACTGGCCGCTGACGCATTCACACCAGACGTTGAAGCGGCTTGGGCTGCGGCTTACGGGCAACTGGCCGGTGTATTTATTAACCGTGAAGAAGCCATATATAACCAAAATGCACAGGTCAATGGCGGCTGGCGCGGCGGGCGACAATTTCGCTTAATTGAAAAAAGAATCGAATCTGAACTGGTCAAAAGTTTAGTGCTGGAACCCTGCGACGGTGGCGATGTAATGGGCTATCTACCGGGCCAATACATTGGTATTGAAGTACAACCACCCGGTGGTGGCTACAAAGAAATTCGCCAGTATTCGCTTTCAGATAAAAGCAACCGTAACAGCTACCGCATTAGTGTTAAACGTGAAACACCACTGCAAACTGACCACAAAGCCGGCGTGGTTTCAAACTACTTGCACGATGACTTACGCTTAGCGGGCGAGGTAACATTATACCCACCATCGGGAGACTTCTATTTAAAAACCAACGACAAACCCGTGGTGCTTATATCTGCAGGGGTTGGTTTAACCCCGATGCAATCAATGCTAGAAACACTGGTAGCTAAAGATTCTAAGCAACCTTTGTTTTACTTACATGCTTGTGAAAACAGCGCACAACATTCGTTTAAAAAACGTAATCAAAGCCTGAGCATTGCTAGCGGCGTCACAACTTTTACTTGGTACAACCAAGAGCAAAGCACTTTAGCCAATACGTTTAATGGGTATATGGACCTAGCAAAGATACAAAATCAGTTACCACTAAACACGGCCGATTTTTATATATGCGGCCCTGTTTCATTTATGCAGTTTGCCAAACAGCAACTCATTCAATTAGGCGTCAATAAAAACAACATTCATTACGAGGTATTTGGCCCACACGAAGACCTCTAACCGTAAACATACATATACACATAAAACGACTTAATAAATATTGAGCCATAAAAAAACACCCTAAGCGTATGGCACTTAGGGTGTTTAAATTGATTAATCGGTTTTTAATAAACAATACTTTTTAACAATAGCCGCTTAATCATTCGTATCAGTAACGTGGGTTACTCTACGATCAATGCATCCATTAATTTTTGACCAATGTTTGTATGGTGCTGCATGGTCGAAAATTTATTGGCAATGGCTTCAGGGCCAAATGCATATACAGGTACAGGTGATGCAGTATGAGAACCGTTGCTCCAAGCAACACTTTGCTCTGCACCAATGGCACGGCTAATAAGTGGGCCATGGTCTTCACCTGGGTAAACATAAAAGTCACTGTAATCGTTAATTAACGGCAATCTTGCAACCGACAAGTACTTGTGACCATCAATCACATTTTCGTTATCGGTACGTGCTGCAATGTGATCCGCTTCGTCGTCTGATACATGAAAGTCAGCGTGAAGGCTCGCGTTTACTGCGGTTTTCCATTCTGCTGGGGTCGACGCTGTGAAATCCCAATCGCCTTCAACATCACTAAAGATATCGTAGTATGATTTTTTCTGTGCGTAGATTTTATCTAACGTATCAAGTGAACCAAAGTTAAAGTTAGGCTTGTACTCTTTACCGTTCATGCCGTCGCCATCCAGTTGCTTACCTTCTGGGATTTCATGTTTGTGATAAGCAAAACCAAAACCACCGGTTTCGTGGTCAGCGGTAATCACTACTAAAGTATCGTCACGCTCTTTTACCCATTGGTACACTGCTTCAACGGCTTCGTCGAATTTCAGCATTTCGTGCAGCAACCAACCCGTGTCGTTTACGTGACCTGCCCAATCGATTTGGCCGCCTTCGATCATTAAGAAGAAACCATCATCATCTTTAGACAAGATATCCAACGCTTTCATGGTCATGTCTTTTAACGATGGCTCGTCAGTACACTTAGCGCTTTGTGCACCGTTTTTACAATTGGTGTATTCGATGCCG
>JAWUXY010000155.1:0-14324 GCA_034111105.1 Bermanella sp.
ATCCAATGAGTATGGGTATGACACAGTTTGATCCGTTTACTATGGGTTACCCGAGTAATTATTTATATACTTACTTATTGATTGGTATAGGCATTTTGGGCTTACTTGCTTGGTCTTTCGGGTTTAAGTATATAGCGGTTGTGATTACGCTGGCTGTATTGGCAAATGGATTTCAAGTATATGAAAGTCAGAATCTTTGGGTATATTTAGTGGATCCAATCGCGGTGATAATCTGTAGTGCGAGTCTATGTATTCAAGGTTGCACTCATTTCGTTAATCGAGTTAAAACAACAGGTGTCAAACATGTTTAGTCAATTGCATAAAATCGAGAAAGTCGTTTATCCATTAATTCTATTGATGTTGGCTATCGGTAGTTACTATGCAATCACAGCGCCTGAATACTTTACCCGTGTGTTAGCTAAGGAAGATGGGCCAATTGAATGGCTAACAGTTGTTGGGTTGTTATTGTCTTGCTGTGTTTGTTTGTACCGTGTTGCGACGTTACGTAAACAAAAAAATGCGAGTTTTATTGCTGTGTGGGCTTTTTTGGCTTTGGTCTGTTTTTTTGGTGCTGGCGAAGAAATTTCTTGGGGGCAAAGAATTTTTAATGTAGAAAGCTCCGAATGGTTTAAACAAAATAATGCTCAACAGGAAACGAATCTTCATAACTTAGTGGTCGAAGGTAAAAAGGTTAATAAGATTATTTTTAGCGCTGTTTTGGGCTTGTCGCTGCTTACTTATTTACTGGTTTTCACGTTTGCCTATCGCCGTTCTGCTGGGTTTAAACGTTTTTGTGATTACATGGGGGTTCCCATTGCGCATTACCATCAAGTGATTGCGTGGTTTACAGTGGCTATTGTGGCTGAGGTCTTAATAAAAGATGTGTCACGCTCAAGTGAGCTATTTGAGAGTGCCGCAGTATTTGTTTTTTTATTGAATATATCGCTACCTTTCAATAAGGCATTATTTGATAAAGAAACGATTTGAGTAAGTTTAGATTAGACATAAAAAAAGCCGCTATTGCGGCTTTTTTTATGTCTGTTTCGTTATGGATTAAATATCCAATATCTACATTTCTTTGATAAGGTATTGGGTGATATTAGTCTATTTAAGTCGTCATTGGTTATCTGTTGAATAACACCGCTACTTAAACCAAAGCGGCTAATATGAGTGCGACGACGGACATGATCGATGTTAAAACAAGCAGCATACCGATGCTAAAGGTGCAAGTTGCCTAGTACTGGGCATAGATAGTGCAAGTGTGTCATGCTGATACCGTTAAATACTCTATAGTGAAATATATTATACGTATAAGATTTATGTGCGTTCATTATTGTCAGTAAAAGGAGAGCACCCATGCGAATGCCAGATATAACAGAACCATTTGATTTGGTTTTGTTTGGGGCGTCAGGGGATTTAGCCCTACGAAAACTGATCCCTGCTCTGTATAACCTTCACCTAGATAGCCGCTTGCATGAAGAGGGGCGTATTTGGGCTGTTACCCGCAGTAATACCAATCTTGAGTCCTATTTAGAGCATATAAAGCAGGCTGCGCACCAGTACGGTACAGATATCGACCAAAAGGTCTGGCAAAGCTTTAGTCGTCGAATTCGACATGTGGGTATGGATTTGGACAAAGCATCCGGTTACGCCAAGCTTGCTAAAAAGTTACAAGGGTCTACTCAACGATGCATTTTTTATTGTGCCGTTCATTCTCGTTTATACCCAGAAATTTCTGAACAGCTATTTGCTCAAAATATCATCAATGAAAACAGTATTATTGTTCTAGAAAAACCGATCGGGAGTGACTATAAAAGTGGGCAGGCTATCAACCGTCGAGTGGCTGAGTTTTTCCCTGAGTCACAAATTTATCGGATTGATCACTACCTAGGCAAGGAAACCGTACAAAACTTACTTGCCCTGCGTTTTGCGAATTCTATCTTTGAGCATCAATGGAACCAGCGTTACATTGACCATGTTCAAATTACCATTTCAGAAACAGTCGGTGTTGAGCAACGAGCTGGTTTTTATGAAGGCACAGGCGCACTGCGTGACATGCTACAAAATCATTTATTACAGTTGCTCTGTATGACGGCGATGGAACCGCCTGCCAGTATGGACCCTGAAGCGGTTCGAGATGAGAAAGTAAAAGTCATAAAAGCATTGAAGCCCATTGTAGGAGATGACCTGCTTGATAAAGTGGTGCGTGGTCAGTATGAAGCCGGTTTAATTCAAACGGAAAGTGGTAACGAAATGGTGCCAAGGTACCGTGATGAACCCGGTGTTAGTCAAGATTCTTACACGGATACGTTTGTGGCGGTAAAAGCAGAAATTGATAATTGGCGTTGGGCAGGTGTGCCCTTTTACTTACGCACAGGCAAGCGTTTAGCTGAGCGCTCCTGTGAAATAGTCGTACAGTTTAAAGAAGTGCCACATAGTTTATTTGAAATGCAAAACAAAAAAACTATGGCGAATAAGTTAGTGTTCCGCTTACAGCCAGATGAAGGTGTGCGCTTACAAATGTGTGAAAAGCGCATCGGCAACCACATGCAAGTGCGCCCGATGACGTTAAGCCTAAACAATACAGTGCAAAAAAAGCGAGTGCCGGATGCATATGAGCGTTTATTAGCAGATGCTATCAACGCAAATGCAACATTGTTCTTACGCGAAGATGAATTGATGACGGCTTGGCAGTGGGCTGATCCAATTTTACAGTTTTGGCAGCAAGCAGATCAACGCCCCGAACCTTATAGTTCAGGCAGTTGGGGCCCTGCGGCTTCTACGTTGTTATTAGCAAAAGATGGGCGTTTATGGCAGGAGAATAATTAAACATGGATATTCATGAATTTGCTTCTTTAGAGCTATGTGAAGATGCGCTGCTGAGTCATATTAGTGGTTCAATGAATTCTACGTTAAGCAAAGGTGAAAAGGTCAAGCTTGCTTTGGCAGGCGGTAATACGCCAAAGGGACTGTACACTAAATTAAGTAATACCACTTTGGATTGGGAAGAAATTGCGGTTACATTAACGGACGAACGTTGGGTTGATTCTATGGATGAGGCGAGCAACGAACGCATGTTAAAACAAACCTTGTTTCAAAATAAAGCAAAAATAGGGCAGTTTTTAGGATTGAAAAATTCAAAAGATTCACCTGAACTTGGTCAAAGCCATACGGCTTCTTTATTAAGGGAGCATTTCTCTCGGTTAGATTATGTTGTATTAGGTATGGGTGATGACGGTCACTTTGCATCTATTTTCCCCTATATGGATAATACAGATGCTTTATTAGATTTAGAGCAAACTGAAGAGTGTTTGCCTGCGTTGCCTAAAGGGCAGCCTGCCAGAATGAGTTTAACGTTACGTTATTTATTAACGGCGAAACATATTTTTTTATTGGTAACTGGCCAAGATAAAAAAGAAATCATTCAGCAGCAATCTAATGAAAATGCGTCGCCTATTTTACCAATATATCGATTACTGCACCAAACACACTGTCCTGTAACAATCTATTGGAGTGAAGCATGATCCATAAAATTGTCGAGCAAGTGACAAATAATATTGAAAGTCGTAGCCAAAAAACACGTCAAGCATACCTTGATTTAATGGCCAGTATGGCACAAGAAAAACCCACACGTGGCCAGCTAGGGTGCACTAATCTTGCTCATGTTATGGCATCACAAAACGATGATGGCAAACTGATTTTAAAAGATACGATGTCGGGTTTAAATGTCGGCATAGTGACGGCCTATAATGATATGTTAAGTGCTCATCAACCTTATTATCGTTACCCAGAAATGATCAAAAAACACCTTTATAGTTATGGTTTGTCTGCACAAGTGGCAGGGGGTGTACCAGCGATGTGTGATGGTGTAACTCAGGGTTATGCCGGTATGGAGTTGTCATTATTTAGTCGTGACACCATTGCTTTATCTACTGCTGTCAGTTTGTCTCATCAAAGTTTTGATAGCATGATTTTGTTGGGTATTTGCGACAAAATTGTGCCCGGATTATTAATGGGTGCATTACGGTTTGGTCATCTACCGGCTTTGTTTATTCCTGCAGGCCCAATGGCGACGGGTATTAGTAATTCAGAAAAAGCACAAGTACGCCAAGAATATGTAGAAGGAAAAATTGGTGATAAAGAATTACTTGAGAGTGAAGTAGCGGCCTATCATAGCCCAGGTACGTGTACATTTTATGGTACGGCTAATTCGAATCAAATGTTACTAGAGGCCATGGGGTTAATGTTACCTGGTAGCGCGTTCGAACAACCTACATCGAATGCCCGTGACGAATTTAACCAACAGGCATGTGAGCAAGTAGCCAGTAATACTCAGTTGAGTATGTTGAAACAAAATAAGTCAATTCAACTGGGGCATATGGTGAATGCGAAGTCTCTAGTGAATGCCATTGTTGCATTACTCGCAACGGGCGGCTCAAGTAATTTAACCATCCACTGGATCGCCATAGCAAAAGCAGCGGGCTATATTTTAACTTGGCAAGACATGCATGATTTGTCGCAAGTGGTACCTATGATTTGTAAAGTGTACCCAAATGGTAAAGCGGATATTAATGCGTTCCATCATGTGGGTGGCACCGCGTATGTGTTTAACGAATTGTTAAACGCAGGTTTGATGCACGGTGATGTGCTAACGATTACCCAGAAAACATTAGCACAAGATGTTTTGCATAGTATGCGCCATTGGCAAAATCATTACTCAAAACGCCTTAATGAAACCATGCGCAGCGAAATATTATCCACATGCCGTAAACCCTTTGATGAAAAAGGGGGGTTGACGCTATTAAAAGGTAATTTAGGTCAGGCTATTGTGAAAGTATCGGCCGTTGATATAGAGCATCGCGTTATACAAGCACAAGCAAAAGTATTTCATGATCAGCTTGATGTCATTGCTGCTTTTAAAAATGGTGAGTTGAATCATGATGTCGTAGTGGTATTAAAAGGCCAAGGTCCAAAAGCCAATGGGATGCCAGAGCTACACAAATTAATGCCAGTGTTAGGGAGCTTACAGGATCATGGTTTTAAAGTGGCTTTGCTGACAGACGGCCGATTATCAGGTGCGTCTGGTAAAGTACTCAGTGCGATTCATTGTGTACCAGAAGCCGCAGCTGGTGGCATGATTAATCGAATACAGGATGGTGACGAGATTCATATTGATGCACAAAGTGGGGAATTCAATCTGCGTAACGTCAATTTAGACACACGTGATTCTGAGTTCAAGCACCCAATACAAAAAGGGATTGGCAGAGAGTTATTCTCGGTGTTTCGTAAACATGTTACCGCTGCCGATGTGGGTGCCATTAGTATTGATTGGGAAGAATAAAATGTCATTTCAAACGTGGTTAACTCAAAGCAAAGCGGTTATTCCAGTGATTGTGGTTGATGAATTAGAACAAGCGGTACCACTGGCAAAAGCATTAGTGGCGGGAGGCGTGCGATTATTAGAAGTGACCATGCGCACACCCGTTGCATTAGCCGCCATCGAGAAAATTGCTAAAGAAGTGCCCGACGCCATTGTAGGTGTCGGAACCGTCACCACCGCTGCCCATGTGCAACAAGCTTATGATGCCGGTGCCCAATTTGCATTAAGCCCTGGCATCAGTGAAAAACTGGTGGTTAAGTCCCAAGAGCTCAAATTACCTTTTATGCCCGGTGTGATGACACCAACTGATATCATCAAGGGTATTGAGTTTGGTCTGCAAAATTTTAAGTTTTATCCTGCCGAACAAGCAGGCGGTGCGGCGATGCTAAAAGCCTTTGCTGGGCCGTTTGATCAAGTACAATTTTGCCCAACAGGCGGTATATCCGAGCATAACTTTAAAGCGTACTTAGCGCTTAAAAATGTGATGGCAGTGGGCGGTTCTTGGTTATGCCCTAAAGCGTTACTTAAACAGAAAGATTGGTCAGCGATTGAAACCTTAGCTAGGCAGTGTTGAGTTAAGTCTAAACCCTGCCATTCTCAGGGTTTTGACTACACTAAAGTCATGAAATGGATTGTCTGTTGGCTGGTATTATTATGCCTAGGCCTGTCGCCTTATAGTTTTGGGCAAAACTCACTGTTGCAAGTGACGGCTAGTCATCAGCAGGACACTTCACGAGCATTTAGCGGCGTTGATGGTCTAGACGTGCAGCGCTTAGAAACAAAATTTAACATGCCTTTATTAGCTCGAGAAACCCACACTGGTGACTGGTTTTGTGCCGCACAATTTTCTGAAAATAGATTTGTCTTATCGGGTTCAGATAACGATACCCGTCGTCTTTATCGGTTTTCAATGCCCATCGAATATGAAACTCAACCTTCAGGACGTTTACAGCATTTTTGGCGATTTGCCCCGTCGTATTATTCTGATGAGTCTTTAATTGATCAAAATCGTTATGTGAATGAGCTCGGTTGGAAGCTGAAGTACGAAGCCAATAGAAAAGTGAAATGGGTGGCAGGCTTACGCAAGGACTCCCGGTTTGGTGTAACCACTATGTATCCAGTGTTTGGGCTCGAATCACAGCCAAATAGTAGGGTGTTTCATCATTGGGTTTTCCCTGACTTATACTCACAAATGGCAATGTCTCGTGGCAATATTCTGCGTGTGTTTATTGAGCCCAATGGCGGTAACTGGCGCTATCGGCAAGCGGATGGCACAAAAGCTTCATTCGGTATGACTGACTGGAATGTAGGTGCCGCTTGGTTTAAACCGTTAAGATTCCCGCTGCAGCTGAAATTAGAGGCAGGTTTTAATATAGAAGGTGAAGGCAGTATTGCAGGGTCAGATGGCAGCTTAGCCAATGGCTATTTCTTTTTAGTGTCGCTACAAAGCCAGTTTCCGCAATAGACCGTTAATCTTGCGACTTTATGGCGCTTTAATTGTATGACACAATCCGTTTTTTATCGGCTGTGAACGTATATATGTCATTCTTAAAAAATCACTGGGAAGTCCCTGTTTTTATTTTGATTTCAATTTTCTTTTTTGCTGTGCCGCAGGTTGATTTGTGGGTGGCGAATATTTTTTGGCAGCCGGATGTGGGCTTTGCACTCAATGAAAATGCGTTTGTGCAGTTTGTTTATGTTGTGTTTCGTTACATGCCTCATTTTTTAGTGCCATTGTTACTGCTATTACTGATGTTACCTTGGTTGAAAAAATCCCTAAAGCCTTCTCGTAAATACTCCGGTTTTTTATTAGTTGTTTTATTGGTTGGCCCCGGCATTATTGTTCACCCTATATTAAAAGATAACTGGGATCGCCCGCGTCCAAGGGATGTGCAGCAATTTGGTGGTCAATTAGAGTTTAGTCCTGCATTTGTGATGGCGGATCAGCCAGGCAACAACCAAAGCTTTGCCAGTGGTCACGCGGCTATGGGCTTTTTCTTTATGGCGTTTGCCTGGCTTTTTCGCCAGCGTCGTTATTTATTGGGCGGTCTTATTATCGGTGCCATCGTCAGTCTTGGGCGCATTGTTCAAGGTGGGCATTTTTTAAGTGACATAGTAACCGCAGGGTTCATTGTGTATTTCACCTGCCAAGTGTTAGCGCACTTTATGCTGGGTGATTACCGTGTAAAGCCTGAAAAACTCTAACCTATCTAATAAGTCGATTGAAGTGCGTTAATTATTGCACTATTAAATCGATTTATTTGTTTTAAACTGGTTTCAACCTTTCAAGAATACTTTTAAGTTTGGAGCCAGACATGAGTACATTACTACAAATCAATACGGGTATATTTGCAGATCAATCCCACTCAACCGTATTAGCCAATGAATTTACTGCCCAATACATTGCAAGCCATGAGGGAACAGAGGTGGTAATTCGAGACCTCATTGCTGATCCTATTCCCCATTTAGACGCCACTATTATTGGCGCGTTTTCTAGTGAAGAATCCACGCGCACACCTCAACAGCACGATATTTTAGACCGAAGCCAAGCTTTGATTGATGAGCTAGCAAACGCAGACGCAGTGGTTGTGGGTTTACCAATGTATAACTTCAGCGTGCCCAGTCAGTTTAAAGCGTATATGGACCAAATAGCGCGAGCAGGTATTACGTTTAAATACACGGCAACTGGGCCTGAAGGTTTATTAAAAGATAAGCCCGTTTATGTGGTGGCTGCTCGTGGCGGCATTCACGCAGGTCAAGCAAGTGATAGCCAAACAGCTTTAATTAAAACGTTTTTTGACTTTATTGGTTTTAAGAACGTGCAGTTTATATTCGCAGAAGGCTTAAATATGGGGGATGAGGTGCAACAAAAAGCGTTGATTGATGCTAAACAGGCTATTAATACTCTTACGGCTTAGTGGTACTTATTATCGATTTGCCTGATTAATACCACCATAAGATAGAACAGGAATAACGCTGTTCTATCTTTATGCATATCAATGCACTTACTTTACAGCCTGTAACGCTTCTTACACCTAACCTCTACAAATATCGCTATATATTGTCCTCTATCACAGCTAATCTGATAACAGGTTCACAAGGAGGGGCTTAATTATGTTACGTCCTGTAGATATTCATAAAAGTTATCTTAAGCATTTGACCGACTTTGCCAAAGAGCACGGTGTCACGATTAGCGAAGACATTTGCAATGAACATGGTGCGGTCATTATTCCTAAAGGCCACCAGCTTAATGCTGAACTGACGGAACGGATTTCTAACCATAATTTAAAAGTGCCACTTGAGCAGTGTATTAAACTTAATCGCCGCTTTGATGGTGCAGCGTTACTCAATGTCTATCAGCATGCATTTAAAAGCCATCCTGATATTGGTTTGTTTCACCAGCGTTGGGAGCTGCAAAAGCTACTTAAAAAAGCCTGCCGCTTTTATCATGAGTTCCCACTGATGGTGCAGAAAGTCACCATCCTTAAAACTGTCATGCCACGTCTGTTTAAGCAGGCTATTTATAGTGCTTATATTAGTTTGGCAATAGCGAAGCAACTAGGGGCACCAGAAGAAGAGTGCAGTGCGGCTTTTTTAGCGGGTCTTGTGCACGATATTGGCATTTTGCATTTAGAATCGGATTTAGTGACAACCACAGGTGATTATACACCAGAGCAATGGCATGCCATGCAGCGTCATACATTAATTGGCCATGATATTTTAAAGACCATTGAGCATATGCCTAATGTTATTGCAAAAGCCGTACTTGAACATCATGAGCGTGTTGATGGTTCTGGTTATCCGTTTTCTAAAAAAGGGCTAGAGCTATCGGTTATGGGGCAAATCATTGGCATGGCTGATACGTGTATCGCCTTGTATCGACGTGAGCTTTCGAGCAAAAACTTAGGCATTGATTCTTTATTACCTATTTTGCAATTAAATCCCGACATGTACTGCCGCAAAGTATTTCATGCAACGGTAACATTGATCAGCGAAATCCAATGGCCGAGTCATCGAGTGTACAGCGATGATAAAATGCCGGCGTTAATGAGTCGCTTGAAGTTAGAAAACGAGTGGATCCATCATGACTACAGCGTACTGTATGGTTTGGTGACGAGTGTTAGCCCACATCTAGAAGAGTCTAAACGCAGTGCCATGTTAACCAATATGGCGCAACGGATTCATCGCTGTTTAGTGGGTTCGGGTATCTTACAAAAAGAACATAACGATTGGATGCTCAAAAGCTTCGTGTCAAACAACCAAGAAGACTACATTGCCATTGAGCGTTTAGAGGTCATGTACGGTGAAATAAAATGGCAAATGAAGCAATTGAAAAAACTCTTGTTTTTACTTTGGAAAAACCAACACCTTAAACATCCACAGCTTGATGTCTTGGTGAAAAAAGGATTGCTGCAAATTGAGCAATACCATAAACACCATACAGAGCCTGAACTTCATTAGTGACTGTGAAGCCTAGGTTTGAGCTGATAAACTAGGGCCATTAATTGCGTATTGGATAGCACTGATGGCCCTACAATTTCAAATCGTTCCGGTTACTCCCTTCGAGCAAAATTGCTCAATTTTATGGTGTGATGAAACCATGAATGCGGTGGTGGTTGACCCAGGTGGCGACCAACACAAAATCGAAGCCGCTATTACATCCCTAGGTGTTAAGTTAACCGCCATTTGGTTAACCCACTGCCATATTGATCACGCGGGTGCCACTGCCGATGTGGCGCAAACGTTTTCAATTCCGATTATTGGCCCGCAAAAAGAAGAGCAATTTTGGATCGACATGTTGCCTCAACAAAGTGCCATGTTTGGGTTCCCAGCGGTTAAGACGTTTAGCCCAGATACTTGGCTTGTTCAAGATGACAACGTGCAAGTAGGCAATCAAACTCTTAGCGTTAAACATTGCCCAGGGCATACGCCTGGCCATGTGGTGTTTTATAGCGAACCGGCTCAATTGGTTGTGGTTGGTGATGTATTATTTAATGGTGGTATTGGTCGCACAGACTTTCCAAAAGGCGATCACCAGACGTTACTAGATGCCATTAAAAATCAATTGTTTACTTTGCCAGATGCCACACGCTTTATTCCGGGCCATGGCCCGATGAGTACCATTGGTCATGAAAAGAAAACCAATCCATTTGTGAACATGTATGGTTAATACAGTGCGTATAAAAAAGCCCCTACAGGTATAAACCTGAGGGGCGAAGGGACTATGGTGCTTATGCATTAATCAAGGGATGACTTAATGTAATGTTTAAACAACCCAGTTAGGTTAACTCAGCTGATTAATAAGAAGTGTTAAGTTGGTGTAAAGTTTCATTATTTTCTCTTTAAAAAATACAAGGATGCACAATGACTAAGCGCACATTAGAAATGAACGACGGCTTGTATGAATATCTGCTTAATACCTCAGGCCGAGAGTCCGCGTTATTAAAAGAGCTGGCGGATGTTACCGCACAAGACCCAATGGCAAGAATGCAAATTGCATCAGAGCAGGGTCAGTTTATGGGGTTGTTAGTAAAACTCATAGGCGCGCGAAATATTATAGAAGTCGGTACATTTACCGGCTATAGCTCCATTTGCATGGCGCAAAATATGGTGCGACCCGCTCGAATGGTGTGCTGCGATATGGATGTTAACTGGACCAAAATTGCACAACAATATTGGAAGAAAGCAGGCGTTAATGATATTTGCGAGCTGCACCTAGCGCCAGCAATGGACACATTGACTCAACTCATAAAAGCGGGAAAACAGCGCTCATTTGATTTGGCATTTATTGATGCCGATAAAGAAAATTATGATCATTACTATGAAGCGTGTTTAAAACTGATCCGCCCCGGTGGTTTAATTTTAATTGATAACACGTTATGGGGTGGCAGTGTAGCCAATCACAATAAGCAAGACGTTGATACTCAAGCCATACGAAAATTAAATACTAAGTTGCAAAGCGATCGACGCATTGAATTAAGTCACTTGCCTATCGCAGATGGCTTAACCTTATGTCTCAAGAAATAATACGGTCATACAGGCGGTGTAACGGACAATAGCTCAGTACTGATGCCTCGCAGATTAAACCACAGTAGGTTAAGCAGAAATTCATGCAAAGCTTCTGGGGTATGGTCGGAGTAAAAACCATCAATTAATAGCATAGTAATACCGTGCACCGTTGCCCAACAACTTCTTGCTAATATGATTGGCTCTTGGTTGATTAAGTCACCTCGCTCAACCCCTGATTCTGCTTGTTCTAATATCACATTAAATGCAGGCATTTTCGACTTAAGCTCATGCTCTTCATCACAATGATGGTCAACCATCCCGCCAAACATCAGTCGATAATGTTCAGGGTGTTGTCGTCCAAAATCGATATAAGCCATACCTAACGCCATAATGGCATCAAACGTATTCTGGCCATGCTGGTTTGCAGCCTCAGAGGTGTTGTGTGCTAAGCGTTCAAACCCTTGTTTGGCCAATAAACTGAGTAGGTGGTTTTTATCATTAAAATGTCGATATGGTGCGGTTTGGCTAACCCCTAAATCCCGTGCGACTGCACGTAAACTCAGCTTATCGACCCCTTCTTGCCCGATACGTTTAATGGCGGCATCCATAAAAGCGCTGGCTAAATCACCGTGATGATATTGTGTTTTGTTTGTCGTCATGGGGGCATTATTCACCTTATTGTTGACAGTGTAAACATCTAGATCTAGTATGTGTTCACTGTAAACATTAGTCATGGTGGGACATCCTGCCAAATATCTTTTCAGAGGTGGTGTCATGAAATATCTACGCGCTGTGCTAGGAATGATCATAATTTGGCTTGGTCATACTGCATTTGCAGAGCCTGTTGCCATTAAAGTTGCACCAATCGAATTTGCTAACCATGCAAAAGTAGTGGTGGCCAGTGGTGTGGTTCGACCGGTATCAGAGCAAACCCTTAGCTTTAAAGTCTCTGGTATTGTGAAAACTGTGGCGGTGAAACAAGGCCAGTTGGTAAAAAAAGGCCAGTTATTAGCGGTATTAGAGCTAGAAGAAATGAACGCCCAAGTGGCAAAGGCACAAGCGGTTTTAACGGATTCAAAGCGCCAACTTGAACGTCTAACCGCACTTGAAGGCAGCCAACTCACCTCAGATGAGCGCATTCGTCAAATTAGAACCTCAGTTGAAATTGCTCAGTCAGATTTACGCATTGCTCGTTTTAATCGCAAGTATGCTCAAATTCATGCCCCAGCAGATGGCCGGATCTTAAGCCGCCATACAGAAAGTAACGAGTTAGTGAGCAGCGGCCAACCGGTTTATGTGTTTGCAGATGATGATCAAGGCTGGAGCGTACACATGGCAGTGGCCGATGTGGATGTCGTGAAACTTAATATTGGCGATGTGGCAGATATCAAACTTGATGCTTATCCTGGGGAGAAATTTCGCGCCACCATTCGTGAAATAGCAGGGAGAGCCCATAGTCGTACACAAACCTTTGAAGTGGATTTAATACTGCAAACGCAGCGCCGCTTGTATTCCGGCTTGATCGCGCACACGCAAATCACGCCAAGTATCCAAACGTTAGTAGCAAAAATACCCATGAGTGCGCTTATTCAGGCCCACGGTCAGGATGCCACCTTGTATGTCATTGATGAACAAGGCCACGCTCAGTTGAAAACAATTAAGTTGGCTTACATCGATACTCACTTTGCCTACATAGAAAGTGGTGTGAGTGATGGCGACCAAGTCGTCATCGAAGGTGGTCCTTTTATTAACAATGGCAAAGACATTGCCATTGTTAAAATATAGGTGAGATATGAAACTTCCTATATTAGCCATCGACAATCATCAAATGAGTTACTTGCTCGTCAGTATTCTAGTATTGCTGGGCATTGTCTCTTATCTCACGATGCCACGGGCAGAAGACCCTCAATTAGATTTTCCATCGGTTTCGATTATTGTGGTGAACCCCGGAACCAATCCAGCCGATATGGAATCCCTTGTCGTTGACCCTATTGAGTCAGCGGTCAATGAGCTAGAAGATATCAAGGTGATTAAAACCAATATCGAAGATGGCTTAGCCCGTTTTGAAGTGGAGTTTTTATACGGCTCAGACCCCGATGAAAAATACGACGACGTGTTAACCGCGGTGAATAACATCCGAACTAACTTACCAAGTGGCATCGTTAAATTAGATATTAAAAAAATATCACCCAGCGAAGTGGGTATTTTACAAATCGCTTTAACATCACAAACCCATGACTTTGTCAGCTTACGACGCATAAGTGATGTGCTTGAAAATAAATTAGAGCGTATCGGTGGGGTTAAACGTATTGACGTAGAAGCCCTGCCAGACATGGAAGTGCAAATTTTATTAAAACCCGCCAAATTGCATGCTTTAGGTATTAGTTTACAAACCGTTTATCAAGCCGTGAATAGCGCATCCTTAAACATACCTGGCGGCCATGTGCATGCAGGAGGTCGCCGATTCAGTGTGCTGACCAGTGGTGATTTTAAAAGTTTAACTGAAATCGAAAATACCGTGATCACGGCTATTGATGATCAGCCCATTTATTTACGCAACATTGCCTCTGTGGTGTTAAGAGAAGGCTTACCCAGTTATCGTGGCTTTTATCAAGGGCAAGCCAGTGTTTTCTTAAGTGTGATTCAACGTGGCGGTAGCAATATCTTTAATGTGAGCGATCAAGTCAAAGAAACGTTAGAAACATTTAAACAAGAGCTGGCGGATGATACACAGCTGCACATTATTAATGACCAAAGTATCAGTGTTGAAAGTCGCGTAAATGGTTTTTTTGTTAACCTGTTGCAAGGTTTGTTACTTGTTGCTGTTGCGTGTGTATTGGTATTAGGGCGTGGTCCTAGTTTTGTTGTGGTGATGGCGATACCCGTTTCCATTTTTATTGCGATTGGTTGGTTAGATTTAACGGGCTTTGCATTA
>JAWUXY010000156.1:0-37696 GCA_034111105.1 Bermanella sp.
TATTGCATGCGCAATACGGTAAGCTGAATAAACAGCCAGAGCTAGTGGAATCAGGTACACCCTGGAATGGATACTTAGCACAAGCAAATATTACCGAATGGCCAATTGGCGATAGCTTTTCGCAAATGCATGATTTATTACACCACTCAAATGGTTTGGTTTATGTAGGTGATAATTTACAAGATCGCATGTATGAAATAGATCCTAAAACAGGTGAATATCGTGTTTATAAATTACCAAGAGAAAAGGGCGATAAATTAGGCGGTTTACTGGGTGCTCGATTAAAGGAGTTTCCTAAGCATGAAACGTTTGCTGGGATTCATTCTTTTGCTGAAAGCCCAGTCGACGGCAGTATTTTTGTCACGGCATCTTATCAGCAGCGTATTGTTGAATTTAACCCAAAAACCAAAGAGTGGAAAAATCACCTAATGGATGATGGTTATTATCCGCATACATTGCGGGTTGATAATGATAATAATGTTTGGTTTACCTTGGCGCTTTCTAATCAAGTGGGTATGTTTAACCGTAGTAGTGAGGAATTTACATTATTTGATTTGCCTAATCGTTCATTTAAAGAAAGCATTACGGTTAATTTGATGGGTGTTTTATTAAAGCTAATGAGTTGGGGGTTGCCTATAGCGAATTGGGCGGCGGTTGATCGTGACTCTACGGGTGTACCATTACCTTATGGATTGGATATTGCACCAGATGGTGGTGTTTGGTTTGCTCGTTTACATGCTGATAGCATTGGGCGAATAGATCCTAAAACCGAAGAAATAAAAATGTATAAAACCCCTTTTCATGGGCCGCGCCGCTTAAGAATTGATGATGAAGGTGGTGTTTGGATTGCTGCCTTTCCTGAATCTAAAATTGTTCGATTTGATCAAGAAAAAGAAACATTTGAGTTTTTTGATCTACCAGTAAAACCTCTGGGAAGTGAAACACCTTACTCATTAAATATAGATAAAAAACGCAGTATAGTTTGGGTTAATGGTAATACTAGTGATGCTTTGTATGCTTATTATTATAAAGAGAATCGCTGGCAGCATTACCCTATGCCAAAACGTGTAACCTTTACGCGTGATGTTGAGATAGGGGCGGATGGAGCGGTGTATTCCACTAATTCAAGCTTTCCTAGTTGGCATATTGAAGATGCACAGCCCAGTTTAATTGTGCTTACCCCTGTATTGAATTAAGTCGTTTGTTGTCAGTGTATGCATATGTGCGTACACCTATTTGTTAGGCTGTCCATGAATTTAATTATTTTTTATGTGTCCTGCTTTTTAGCGTTTGTTGCAGGACACATGGTGAACTACACCGCAATTTTATACAGCCTTGCAGAATTTGATTCTTCATTGTTAGCAGGCTTGGCGTATGGATTTTGTTTTGGTCCGCCTATTATTTTTGGTTGGGTAGCCGGTGCCTATATTGATCGTTATAGCCCTAAGCGTGTGCTATTGATTGCACAAAACTTTTTTGTGCTGGGTGCGCTAGGTATGCTGGGTGTGATGTTATTTGAACCGGATTACGCAATTGCTTTGTTTTTATTGTCTAGTTTTTTTGTTGGGATAGGTTGGGCGTTTGTGGCTCCGGCTCGTTTGTCATCCATGGGTAACTATGTGAAGGGTGATAAATTGGCTCAAGCAACCATTACATTTAACTTGCTGGTCATGCTGGGTTTTGGCTTAGCGCCTATTATTATTACTCAAGTTCAGCTGTGGCTAGATTGGCAGGGTGTAGCGATATTGAGTATTGTGATGTTTCTAGTTTCGAGTGTGCTGCTTATCAATGCGCCTAATCATCATAAACGCTTGTCTCACCATAATCTAAAAAAAGAATGGCTCGATTGCTTCGAGCAATTAAAACAGATCCCCATTATTACTCAGTTTTTATTTGCGGCCATTATTGGTTACTTGATGATGGGGCCGATGCAAGTTGTTTTACCTCAAATTGCTGATACACAATTAGGGTTAAATTCACAGCAAAAAGGTCAGTACCTTGGGTTGATTGCGTTGTCTTTGATTATTGGCGGTGTTGCAGCAATGAAGCTTAAAAATCATTTACCTATTGGTCGCTCTATTATTGTGATGCTATTTTTATGTGGCTTATGTATCGGCATGATTGGTTATATTACTACTGTTTGGTTGAGTTGCGTGGCTTTAGTATTAGGTACATCGTTGGCAGGCATGATTGTTAGTTTTATTGTGGCTGGCTTGCAGCAGTTTACGCCTGTGGCGATTCGTGGGCGGGTTATGAGTATTTATACGATAATTTCACAAGTAGTATCTGCCATGTCTGGTGTGCTGGCAGGGGCAATTGCTCAAGGTTTAAGTGTGCCGTTAAGTTTGTATGTGGTTGGGATTGTTTTTATTGTGGCGACTGTCTGGTTAGGTTTAAAAGGCCAGCACCTTTTATCGTTTAAACGCTTTGGTGAATCTTAAACCCGTGGTGCGAGTTTAAGATGTTAATTGATGACGATTACTTTAATTTAAATTGAGAAACCATGCCGGTTAACCGTCCTGATGAATCACTTAAGTTTTTGCATTTATCACTTATGATTTTCGTTTCTTCTGCGGTGTCATCAGACATGGTTTTAATGTTAAGAATATGATTGTTAAGCTCGTTTACAACGGAGCTTTGTTCTTCTGTAGCGGTAGCGACCTGCATACTTAAGTCAGTGATTGCACTAATGGCCTGTGTGATTTTAGCTAATGATTTACCTGCGGTATCGGCACTTTCTACAGAATCCTGGGCGGTTTCAATACCGCTGTTCATAGCACTCACAGCATTTTGCGCACCATTTTGAAGTTTCAATACCATGGTGTTGATTTCTTCAGTGGATTCATGGGTGCGCTGTGAGAGTGTGCGAACTTCATCGGCAACCACAGCAAAGCCTCGGCCATGCTCACCGGCGCGAGCCGCTTCAATGGCTGCGTTTAATGCTAATAAATTAGTTTGTTCAGATATGCCTTTTATGACGGCAAGTACTGTACTGATCTCACCGACATCGGTAGCGAGAGTTTCAATTACTTTTGATGCACTTTTCATTTTATCAAATAAACTATTAATACCATTAACGGTGGTGTTTACAACGAGCTGGCCATCTTGGCTGTCCTTGCTAGCTTGTTTTGCTGCGTCTGCTGTATCATTGGCGTTTTGTGCAATCTCTTGCACGGTTGCACCCATTTCATTAATTGCCGCGGCAACCATATCAACACTTTGCTGTTGGTTCTCTGTGTTTTTTTCTGTTTTAGCCGCCGCCTGATTTAATTCGGATGCTGTATGGTTAACTTCTATTGCAGTATCGCCTACTGATTGAATGAGGACTTTTAATTGGTGGACAAAGTGATTAAATGCTTTGGCTAGTTGTCCTACTTCATCTTGGGTGTCTACGGGCATTTGCTGAGTCAGATCAGCATCGCCAGATGCTATTTTATCTAACATTTTAGATGCACGTTGTACTGGCTTGGCAATGCCCATGGCCACCCATAACCCTATTGCAATTAAAGCAGTGGCAACTAATAGATTTAATAAAACCAGCTTGAATGATGAGGCATTAATAGGGCCATAAATTTCTTCAGTTGGAATATCAATGACAACGTACCAGTTTAAGCCTGGTAGATATTTTGCGGCAAGGATGCTGTCTTTTTGTTCATGTGTTTCGAATATTGATATTTTGTCTTTATTAAGCAGTTGCGTGCTGATGTTTTCATTCATTAGGCTATCTATTGTTGTGCCCGCTTTGATTGATTCATCCGGGTGAATTTGGATCTCTCCTTTAGTGTTTGCAATAAACACTAAACCTTCTTTGCCAACTTTGTAACTTTTGATTAGGTCTGTCACTTGGTTGATACTCATGCCAATGCCAGCAATGGATTGACCATCTTGTGTGCGGTAATTAATAAAAAGCGTGAGCTGCTTGAGTTTTGGATCTGAATTAATATCCAGTACATATTGTTTGTCGCTGTTTATGAAGTCAAAAAACCAACTATCATTGGCTGGATCTACCTGTCGGCTTAACCCCTCAGCGGTGTAATAGTTTTTACTATTGCCTGAAACAATAAATGAGGTAATAGCATTGTTTTGGTTTTGCATGCTCTGAAGGTAAGCGGCTATATCACTCATCCCATCGGGTGATTCGCCTTGAGCAATCCAAGAGTTGGTGTAGTGGTTCTGTGCCATGGATTTTGAAATAGTAATGGGGATATTGATTTCTTTTTCTATGGCATTGGCGACGGCATTAAGGGAGGCAGGAATTTCTTCTGCTTGGATTCGACCGATGACCATATCGCGCATGGCATTATTACTAATCATAGTCGAGGCAATGAGGCTAACGAGGAGCGCAGCACCAATCACGATGGAGAGTTTTATCCGAATGGGAAGGGCGTTCCACATGCTTCTATCCTAAAAAAATGGCTTGTAGCCTAATAATAGAAGTTAAATGGGAAATTGCATGGTGTCACCCTTAGCAAGCTAAGGGTGAGGTGCAGATTAAGCGGCTATAGACTGAGTTTTTAATGACTTATTGCAGGCAAGTACAATGGCCATGAAGCTAGCTTTGAGGCTGTCTTGCTCAATGGCACAGGTTTTATAGTGCTGACCATTAATACTGACCTCAAGGCTGGCTAACGCACTGGCTTGTGTATGCTCACCTAAAGACGACTGGCTGTACTGCACCACATCAATATCGAACGATAGATGCTTAGATAATGCTTGGCAGAAAGCCTCTAGCGCACCATCGCTGTGGCTTTGTATTTGTATTTTCTCGTGTTCATTTTGTAATTGAATATGCATGACTTTCTCGCCATTTTCGCCTTTGGCTTGAATGTCGTAATCCAATAGAGAAAGCGGACCAGTACTGGTTAAGTATTCCTGCTTAAATATGTCATGAATACGTGCAGATGAGATTTCCCCGTGGCCTTCGCTGGCTGCTTGTACTTTTTGGCTTAAGTCAATTTGCATCCAGCGCGGTAATTGAATACCGAACTCATGTTCTAGAATATAAGCAACACCACCTTTACCGCTTTGGCTATTTACGCGAATAACGGATTGGTAATCACGCCCAATATCCTGAGGGTCAATTGGCAAATAAGCCACGTCCCATTGTTCGTTTTCAGTCTGTACGGCTAGACATTTTTTTATGGCATCTTGATGCGAGCCACTAAACGCAGTGTAAACCAGGTCACCCATCCAAGGGTGGCGCGCGTGGGTTGGAATGTTGGTGCATTCTTCGACTGTGCGCGTGATGCGTTTAGCGTCGGATAAATCCACTTTAGGGTCGATCCCTTGGCTGTACAAGTTCATGGCGATAGTAACTAAGTCCATGTTGCCCGTGCGTTCACCATTGCCCATTAAGGTGCCTTCGATGCGATCAGCGCCCGCAAGAATGGCCATTTCAGCTGCGGCCACAGCACAACCACGATCGTTATGGGTATGTATGCTGATGATTAAATTCTCACGCTGGTTAACGCCTTCGCAGAAGGTTTCAACTTGATCAGCAAATACATTGGGGCCTGCGCATTCAACCGTAGCGGGTAAATTGATAATGGTTTTATTGTCAGGGGTTGGCTGCCATACATCAATGACGGCGTTGCACACTTCGATGGCAAAATCCGTTTCAGTGCTGGAGAAACTCTCTGGGCTATATTGAAACGTCCATTTGGTTTGCGGGTATTTGATGGCTTCACTGGCGACTTTTTTCGCACCATTAGTGGCGATATTCACAATACCTTGTTTGTCTAAGTTAAAGACTTTGTTACGTTGCACAGGGGACGTTGAATTGTACACATGCACAATGGCTTGCTTGGCACCGATTAAAGATTCGTAAGTGCGTTCGATCAATTCATCTCGCGCTTGCACTAATACTTGGATGGTTACATCGTCAGGGATTTGGTTTTCTTCAATCAACCAACGAGTAAAATCAAAATCGGTCTGCGAGGCACTCGGAAAACCTATCTCAATATCTTTATAGCCAATATCCACCAATAACTGCCACATCTTTTGTTTTTGCGACACACTCATAGGTTCGATCAGTGCTTGATTGCCATCACGCAGGTCCACGGCACACCACTTAGGTGCAGTTTGGATGCTGTTTGCTGGCCATTTACGATCTGTTTTTTGAATGGCGGCAAAAGGACGGTACTTGTTGTGATCAAACATGTTGGCTCTCTTGAAGTAGTGGTGTGTCGTTACTTGGAAGCGTGAATTACTTTTGGTGATTCACGTTTCATAATCAATGCTGCTGCGTTTGTGGCGCTTAGGCCCTGTTTAGCTTGTGGCTGTCTAGGTGTTTCCAAGTGATAAGAAGTATAGGTGGTTTAAGAGGGTGAATGTTTGCTAATACTCTAGTATTTTGCCTTTTATGTTTATTTATATTGCTTGTTTTTGTTGTTTTTTAGTTATAAATTGCTTGAATTGTATTTTTATTGAAATTAAGGTCGTTTGTAATGCATGAGATTGATCGTACCGATAGGCGGATCTTGCAAGAGATGCAGAAAAATGGGGCGATTAGCAATTTAGAGCTGGCTGATAAGGTAGGCCTGTCGGCTAGCCCGTGCTCAAGACGAGTAAAAGCCCTGCAAGATGCTGGGTATATCCTTGATACGGTGACCCTGCTGGATGCTAAGAAGCTGGGCCTAGATTTGTTAGCCATGATCTCCATTAGTATGGATCGCCATACGCCAGAGCGTTTTAGCAACTTTGAAACCACCATTGCAAGTTTTGAAGAGGTCTTAGAGTGCTACCTAATTACGGGGCAAAGCGCCGATTATGTGCTGAAAGTTGTGGTCGCTGATATGGACGCCTATCAACACTTTTTATTGGGCAAACTGACCCGTATCGAAGGGGTAACAGGTGTGCACTCTAGTTTTGTCATGCGAAAAGTAATAGAGCGTCACATGCTACCAATCTAGAGCTTAAGTCAGTGTGTTAAAAGTGTATGAATGTGTTGTATGCTCCATTGCGCTCTAAAGCCGTTCAGGTTTTTATAATATTGTTCAATTTTGACAGTTGCTGGATTTTCAGTGCCATAAATGGCAAGGTCAGCTCGCAGTATGTTTAATGAATTTGAACGTAAATGGTATTGCACAGGTTTGTCTATCGAACCACTATGTAAGTAACTGTGCTGAGTTAAATTGATTTATCTGGATATATTGATGTTACCCGATCATTCGCTGCAAGCGTCATTGCAAAAAATTAAGCAAACAAAAATAAGTGAACACCCGCCTAAGGTGCTTATTTTGTATGGGTCTTTGCGTCCAGAATCTTTTAGTAAAAAAGCCGCGTTAGAAGCGGGAAAAATTTTAGAGGCTTTTGGGGCAGAGGTTAAAATATACGATCCTGAAGGCTTGCCAATATTTGATCGTCAAACCTATGAGCATCCGAAGGTGCAAGAGCTGCATGCGTTAGCGACGTGGTCAGAGGCCATGGTTTGGTGTAGCCCAGAAATTCATGGAAATATGACATCTGTGATTAAAAACCAAATAGATTGGATTCCTCTGAGTATTGGTTCGGTGCGCCCAACTCAAGGGCGAACTCTAGCGGTTATGCAGGTCAGTGGTGGGTCTCAATCATTTAATGCGGTGAATAGTTTGCGTGTTTTAGGTCGCTGGATGAGAATGTTCACCATACCAAACCAGTCATCTATTGCGATGGCGTGGAAAGAATTTAACGATGACGGTACCATGAAGCACAGTAGCTACCGAGATCGTATTGTTGATGTAATGGAAGAACTGTTCCATATGACGTTAATACTGCGGGACCATACTGATTTCCTGACGCATCGCTACAGTGAAAATAAACCTAAAGATTCATAATTTATATTGTTAATGGACGTACCTATGCGCTTGTTGTGTGTGATTTCGTGTGTGATATTTTTATCGGCGTGCTCTAGCTTAACGCCAAGGGAGCAGCAATCATTATTGCAAAGTACCCCTATCTCAAATGCGTATAATTTTGAGCCGTTACCGATAGGCATGCAGGGGGATCCTGAGTTGTCTGACGGTGTGATTGAAATTAACGGTAAGAGAAGCTTTTACAAAGGTTACGCATTGCCGCCACGCCATGCCAGTTTTGTGATTCAACTGCGTACTTATGTTGAGAGTACAGAAGTGGGTGACGGTTTTTTCTACCCTGTTATAGAAATGTACGACGCGAACATGGAGCAAATTGATGTGCTTCGCCCGCAGTTACGTTTTACGCAGTTTAGCTCTGATGGTCGTTATGCTGCGCTGCCTATTCGTTTGAATCCTGAAGTGGGTTATTTTGTTATTCGCACCGAGCCTAAGCTGTTTGGTCAAGAGGCCTCTTACACAACGTCCCATGAAGGCTCGAGCTGGAGCTACAGTGTGACGCCATTTGATAAACGTAAATCTGCAACGTATTTAGCATTGGGTAAGGTCGAGTTGTTAACCCCCGATGAAGGTTTTAATCAGCCGTTTGAAAAAATGTCAGGTGCGTTCTGGCAGTTTTCTTTTGATCGTGGAGGAGAAGAATTAGCGATAGCGGAAGACTATTTACCAAACCTTACTCTAGGTGGCGGTCCAATTTTTTCGCTGGGCTATGCGTTTGCCATCCCTAGTCGTCCATCTTCATCGTTTCGTTCAAGTATCGGTTATAGTTACTTGTCAGTGTCGGATAAATCCGGTGGCAGTCATGAACAGCAGTTTGCTGTTGGGGACTTAATGTGGGTAGAGTCAAATCAAGCGAGTAGCATTGGTTTTGGTTTAACCTTCCGTGGTGCCCATGAATACTCAAAGAGTGGGGTGAAAACAGAATTTGACCCAACTTGGGGGCCAAAGGTTATGGTTGAGATTCGCGGTTCTATGGGGGTTTCTTTGGGCGTTCAGCTTAGTTGGTTAAACTTTACGGATAAGCAGGGTAACGAGCAGTCGAGTAATCAAATAGGTGTTTTCTTAAGTAAACTTTATTAGAAAACACCCATTCTAAACGTCAATAACGGCTTCTTTATGAAGCCGTTTCTTCTTCTGCGTCATATTTACGATCAATATCGGTCACACCATCTTGCAGCTTTATCGCTAGTACATCGCTGCTAGTTGAGTCTAGGACGTGCTCTACTGTGCTGCCTAAAATGATCGTTTCTAGTTCTTCACTATTTAGAATACCCACCACTAATACGTCGGCATCTAACTTGTGGGCTGTGGTTATGATGGCTTCTTCTGGGTCCCCTTCAATGACATGAATATTATCAGCGGCGATGTTGTATTTGTCTGCTAATACCTGGCAGGCTTGGGTATGCTGATCTACCACGTATTGTTGTAAATCCTCAGGGATCGGTGCATCAGGCAGGCTGGCTAATGTGAGGCTCATCATTGGGTAACTGTTAACCATGTGAACGTTATAGTTGCCGTCTTGGTTAATGATCTCAACGAATTCAAAAATATGTTCGTTGACGATTTTGTGTGCTGGGTCCAATGATGTGGCATCCACAGCGGCGATAATGGTGCGCGCTTCCCATGCGGCTTTGCCTTTTACAAGTAAGACAGGGGCAGGGCAATGTTTTAGTAAGTTCCAGTCTTGATGCTGCAATACGCGTTCAATAATATTGTGATGCTTGGCCGCGGCTTTGATGACTAAGTCAAAACTGGCATCTTCAGAGTTATCTAATACGGCTTGATAAGCGTGACGAGACCAACAAATAGAAAGGGGTGTATCAGGCGGCAGGTAAAGTTCTTTAAATAGATTTTCAGCCCACGTTTGTGCTTGTTCTAGCAGCATTGATTTTAATTCGTGACGCATTTCAAGGTCGCTTAAAGAACCTTCTTCACATGCGTGACTATAGACATAGGTTGTGACGAATAGGTTAGCGCCATGCTCTTGGCAAATTTGCATGGCGCGCTTGATAGCAGTGTGATTATCTACTTCTTGATCAAGCAATAAGAGCACGTTATTAATAGCCAGCATGGTATTTCTCCAAGGGTTGTCTTGTTTATTAGTTTAGCTGTTGTTCAGTATGACGGCTAACTTAGGTGTATTCATTGTTTTAGGTCAGTTAAGTGTTTGGGAGTATGGCTAAAAACGCTTTGCCGGCTGTGCCGAGTGTCTTTCCTTTACGTTGAAGTACACCCAGCTCACGATAAAGATGTTTTGGGCCCACTTGCAGTTTAATTAAATCTTTATCACTGGCCATGTGCTCAGGGAGTACCGCCCAGCCAAGCCCTACACTGGCCATCATTTTAATGGTTTCCATGTAGCTGGACATCATACTGATGGTCTCTCGGTATCGTGCTGGCAGTGCGCTTTGCAAAGATAGGCCTTCACGTTTAAACGCATCTTCGATGATTTCAAATGTCACTGTGTTAGGTTCGGGCAGTATGGCTTCATATTGTGTTAGATCTTGTAGAGATAATTTCTTTTTTTGGCTAAGCGGATGAGTATAAGCACATACAAAGCTTAATGGGTCTCGCCATATTGCCTGCATATTTAACTTGGGGTGTTCTTCTTGTGGCAAGGTAGCAAAAGCAATGTCTAGCTCACCTTGTGCCAAGGCTTCGCAGGCGGCCTCTGATCCTAAAAACTGCATGGCCAATTTCACTTGAGGGTAAGCGCTGTGAAACTGGCGTAATAAGTGAGGTAAATGATGCAGGCCAATATGATGGCTGGTGCCGATTCTTAATGTCCCGCTAATGTCACCACTGATACTAGCAAGCTCTGTTTTAATCTCCAAAAACTCACTTAAAATATGCCTAGCTTTGGGTAGTAGTGCTTCACCTGTAGGGGTTAAGACGGCTTTGCGCGGTAGGCGGTCGAACAACTGGCTGTCTAGATTGCTTTCTAGTAAGGCAATGCGCTTGCTAACCGCCGGTTGGGTTAAATGCAGGCGTTGGGCCGCCAAAGAGAAGGACTCGGTTTCGGCCACGGCGATAAATGCTTGGAGGGAATGGGTATCCATGGGTTATGCCTTTGTATTCCTAGTGGGAATGCAATTTATAAAAAATATGAATTTGTGTTATTTGTAGCCTGATCGTAAACTAGCGTCAAGTTACTTATAGATAATAAGGAACGTTGCGAGGCAATAATACAAAGTCACGCAGACGATTTCGTGGAGAGAGAGCATGGCTAAGACACTATACGATAAATTGTGGGACCAGCACGTGGTGAAAACTCGTGATGACGGTACGGCGTTAATCTATATCGATCGCCAATTATTACATGAAGTAACGTCACCGCAGGCATTTGAAGGCTTGCGCATTGCGGGTCGTAAGCCTTGGCGTTTGGATGCTAACTTGGCGACACCGGATCATAACGTACCAACTACGAAAGCCGAGCGTGATGTGGGTATCGAAGGCATCGTTGACCCTGTGTCTAAAATTCAAGTTAGAACCCTAGATGAAAACTGCGATGAATTCGGCATTCTTGAATTCAAAATGAAAGACATTCGTCAAGGGATTGTGCACGTAGTTGGCCCAGAACAAGGCGCAACCTTGCCAGGTATGACTGTGGTATGTGGCGATTCTCATACGGCCACTCACGGTGCTTTTGCAGCATTAGCTCATGGTATTGGTACGTCTGAAGTTGAGCATGTATTGGCGACTCAATGTTTGATCCAACGCAAAATGAAAAACCTTTTAATTAATGTAGAAGGTGAGTTGGGTGAAGGGATTACGGGTAAAGACGTCGTGCTGCATGTTATCGGCATAATAGGTACGGCAGGTGGTAACGGTTGCGCTATGGAGTTCGGTGGCAGCGCTATCCGTTCTATGAGCATGGAAGGTCGTATGACCATGTGCAACATGGCAATCGAAGCAGGTGCTCGTGTGGGCATGGTAGCGTTTGATGAAATTACGGCTGAATACGTGAAAGGTCGTGCTTATGCGCCAAAAGGCGATGATTGGGAAAAAGCTCTCGAAGCTTGGTCTGATTTGAAATCAGATGAAGATGCTGTATTCGATAAAGTAGTTGAAATTAAAGCCGAAGATATTAAGCCACAAGTGACTTGGGGAACCAGTCCTGAAATGGTGACCACTATTGATGGGTTTGTACCTAAGTTAGAAGACGCGAAAGATGATGTAGAGCGCAGCGGTTTTGAGCGCGCTTATAAATACATGGGTCTACAGCCAGGCCAGGCCATTACCGATATTGAATTGGATCGAGTATTTATTGGCTCATGTACCAATAGCCGTATCGAAGATTTGCGCGCAGCTGCAGCCGTGGCCAAGGGCAATAAAGTAGCGGATAGCGTTAAACAAGCATTAGTGGTTCCGGGCTCTGGTTTGGTGAAACAACAAGCAGAAAAAGAAGGCTTGGACAAAATATTCATCGAAGCGGGTTTTGAATGGCGTGAGCCGGGTTGTTCTATGTGTTTAGCCATGAACGCCGATAAATTAGGCAGTGGTGAGCATTGCGCGTCTACTTCAAATCGAAACTTTGAAGGTCGTCAGGGCTACGGTGGTCGTACCCATTTGGTGAGTCCAGCTATGGCGGCGGCAGCTGCCATTGCAGGTCATTTTGTTGATGTTCGTCAGTTCGAATTGGTTAAGTAAGGAGTTTTAAAATGGAACCATTTGTTAAACAAAGCGGTATCGTAGCTCCTATGGATCGTGCCAATATCGATACCGATATGATCATTCCAAAGCAGTTCTTAAAATCCATTAAACGCAGTGGCTTTGGCCCTAACTTGTTTGATGAATTGCGTTATTTAGATGAAGGTCAGCCAGATGCTGATAATTCTGGTCGTCCTTTGAATCCAGATTTCGTTTTGAATAAGCCTCGCTATAAAGGCGCATCTGTATTGTTGGCCCGTGAAAATTTTGGTTGTGGCTCATCCCGTGAACATGCGCCTTGGGCGTTAGAGGATTTTGGCTTTCGTACTATTATCGCATCGAGTTATGCGGATATATTCTTTAACAACAGCTTTAAAAACGGACTGCTTCCAATTGTATTGGATGAGTCAATCGTTGATGACTTGTTTAAAGATGTAGAAGCCAGTGAAGGTTATGAGTTAACCGTTGATTTAGAAAATCAAAAAATCGTTAAACCAAACGGCGATGCTATCCCATTCGAAGTGGATTCATTCCGTAAGCATTGTTTGTTAAATGGCTTAGATGATATTGGCTTAACACTGCAAGATGCGGGTGATATTAAAGCGTTTGAAGATAAGCGTCGTCAAACGTCACCTTGGTTGTTTGGGCAAGTTAAATAACTGCAGCGTTTACGCGATTTAAAAGCTAAATTTATATAGAAGAAAAGAAATGACTAAGAAAATTCTAGTATTACCGGGTGATGGTATTGGCCCAGAAATCGTAACCGAAGCGGTTAACGTATTACAAACGGCTAAAGAAAAATTCAATCTTGATATTGAAATTGACAACGCCCTCGTGGGTGGTGCGGCTTATGATGAATTTGGTACCCCGTTACCAGATGTCACCATGGATAAGGCTCGAGCAGCCGATGCTATTTTACTAGGTGCTGTAGGTGGTCCTAAGTGGGACAACCTAGAAGATCGTGAGTTACGCCCAGAGAAAGGCCTGCTGGGGTTACGCTCTGGTCTTGAATTGTTTGGTAACTTACGTCCTGCAATCTTGTACCCGCAGCTGGCGGATGCGTCTTCACTTAAGCCTGAAGTTGTATCCGGCTTAGATATCCTTATCGTTCGTGAATTAACCGGTGGTATTTATTTCGGTAAGCCGCGCGGCATTCGTACATTAGAAAATGGTGAGCGCGAAGGCTATAACACCTATGTGTACAACGAAACTGAAATTCGTCGTATCGCAAAAGTGGCATTTGAATCAGCACAAAAACGCGGCAAAAAATTGTGCTCTGTTGATAAAGCTAACGTACTGGAAGTAACCGTACTGTGGCGTGAAATCATGGAGCAAGAAGCGAAAAACTACCCAGATGTTGAGTTGTCTCACATGTATGTGGATAACGCAGCCATGCAGCTCGTACGTGCGCCAAAACAGTTTGACGTAATGGTTACCGGTAATATGTTTGGCGACATTTTGTCTGATGCGGCCGCTATGTTAACCGGTTCAATTGGCATGTTGCCTTCAGCGTCTTTAGATAAAGACAACAAGGGTATGTACGAGCCTTGTCACGGCAGTGCGCCTGATATTGCAGGCCAAGGTATCGCGAATCCGTTAGCCACTATCTTGTCTGTGTCTATGATGTTGCGCTATAGCTTAGGTGAAGTAGTTGCAGCTGATGCGATTGAACAAGCCGTTAGTAATGTATTGGATCAAGGTTTACGTACTGGGGATATTTTCTCTGAAGGTATGCAAAAAGTATCAACAGAACAAATGGGCCAAGCAGTGGTTGCTGCGTTGAAGGAGGTATAATTTTATGAGTACTAATTTGAAAGTCGGTTTAGTTGGCTGGCGCGGTATGGTGGGTTCGGTACTCATGCAGCGCATGCAAGAAGAAGGGGATTTCGATTTAATTGCCCCTGTGTTCTTCACTACTTCACAAAAAGGTAAGCCAGCACCTGCATTTGCAGGAAAAGATGCGGGTTTATTAGAAGACGCATTTGATGTTGAAACATTAAAAGCGCAAGACGTGATCATTACGTGTCAAGGCGGCGACTACACAAAAGAAGTATACCCAAAACTGCGTGCAGCCGGTTGGGAAGGTTACTGGATTGATGCCGCATCATCATTACGTATGGACGATAGTGCCATTATCGTATTGGACCCAGTAAACCAGAATGTAATCAAACAAGGTTTAGAGTCTGGCGTTAAAACGTATGTCGGTGGCAACTGCACCGTAAGTTTGATGCTAATAGCGTTAGGCGGTTTGTTCGAAAAAGATTTAATCGAATGGATTTCACCTATGACGTACCAAGCGGCTTCTGGCTCAGGTGCTAAACACATGCGTGAATTAATTAGCCAAATGGGTGCGGTTCACGATAATGTGAAAGAATTATTGGATGATCCTGCATCTGCGATTTTAGAAATCGATAAGAAAACCGCTGACTTTATTCGCAGTGATGCGTATCCAAGCGAGCAGTTTGGTGTGCCATTAGCGGGTAGTTTGATTCCTTATATTGATACTCAACTTGAATCAGGCCAAAGCCGTGAGGAATGGAAAGCAGAAGCAGAGACCAATAAAATCTTGGGAACTTCCGCTGCGCCTACTCCAATTGATGGTATCTGCGTGCGAGTAGGGGCCATGCGTTGTCACTCTCAAGCACTGACAATTAAACTGAAGAAAGATCTGCCTGTTGCAGAAATTGAATCCATCTTGGCAGGCGCGAATGATTGGGTGAAAGTCATACCTAATGATCGCGATGCAACCATGCAAGAGCTAACGCCTGCTAAAGTCACGGGTACTTTGAGCGTGCCTGTTGGTCGTATTCGTAAGTTAAGTATGGGCCCTGAGTATATTTCCGCATTCACTGTGGGAGATCAGTTACTTTGGGGTGCTGCTGAGCCATTACGTCGCATGTTGCGAATCCTATTAGCGCGTTAGAAAATCCTCACCCATGTAGCGAAGTTGCTGTATGGGTGAACAATTGCGTTTAAAAGACACCAAATAGCCCTAAAAATAATGGCGAAAGTTCCCGCAAGCCCTTATAAATATTGATAAATACTTGAAATTACTTAATACTTGGCCGCTTAATGACACAATCATATAAGTTAGATTGTTTGATAGGGCTAAATTTACCCTGTCGGCCCAAAGTATTAAAAGAATAAGGATACATTGCTATGTTGCGAAAACTCGCGATTGCAATTGCCGCATCAGGGGCGATGATGAGTGCTACAAACGTTCTTGCCTTAGGCATGGGCGATATTGAGCTGGAATCTGCGTTGAACCAGCCATTAGATGCACGAATCAAGCTCTTAAAGGCAAGTGAGCTCGAAAATTGGGAAATGAAACCCAACTTGGCGTCTACTGATGAATTTGAGAAGTCAGGCGTTGAGCATGTATTCTTTCTAAATAATCTGCAGTTCGCCATTGAACGCTCTGGTGATGATGTTTTTGTACATGTCACCTCAAATCAAGCCGTGGTAGAACCCTTCTTGAATTTCCTTGTGCAAGTCGATTGGCCAAACGGTCGTCTATTGCGCGAATACACTTTGTTGCTTGATCCTCCGGTTTTTAACGAAGAGCTAACAGTGCCTGTTAAACCTGCGCAGTCAGGTGCGTATGCTGATGGCAATGATGATGTTGCACCTGAGTCAATGGCATTGCCAGGCACTGCACCAGCCATGACAGGCGAGCCAGAATCAATGGCGATTCCTGTAGAGAAAATGGTGCAAGAAGCGCCTAAATCTCAACCAAAGGCGACGCCGAAACCATCTACTTATAATGTTCGTGCAAATGACACGTTATGGGAAGTGGCTATTCGTACTCGAGGCAATCGCAGCATTAGTCCGCAGCAAGCGATGCTTGCGATTCAAGATTTGAATCCAAGTGCGTTTATCAATGGCAATATTAACCGCTTAAAGAAGAATCAAGTATTACGTGTGCCAGACGAACAGCAAATGCTGTCTCGCTCATTTGGTGATGCCGTTGCTGAAGTGGCTGTTCAAAACCAAGCCATTGCAAAACGTAAAGCACAGCTTGATGCAACACGTAAAGATACAGCCATGCAGCGTGATGATAAGTTGTCCGGTACGCAGTTAAAATTATTAGCAGGCGGCGAAGCCACTACTGATAACGAACGCAGTGCCAGTGGACAGGTTGCCGCTAAAACCGCAGGCGATCAATCTAAGTTAGAAAAAGATTTATCGATTACGCTTGAGAACTTAGACAAAACAACTCGTGAAAATCAAGAATTACGTAGCCGACTTGATTCTTTAGAAGAGCAAATTAACACGCTGCAGCGCCTAATTAATCTTAAAGATGAGCAGATGGTTGCGTTGCAATCAGGCATGGCAGCCAAGCCTGATAACGCAACAATAGATGCACCAGCGCCAGCAGTTGAAACAACAAAACCAGCTGAAGATTTAAATTTTGCGGGTGCCAAGCAAGAAGCGGATAAAGCCGCTGCTCAAAAAACCATTGCTGACAAGAAAGCGGCTATGGATAAAAAGGCGGAACCCGTTAAACCTAAGCCAACCACAGTGGCTCCGGTTGAAGAAGAGTTTGATGCCATTGCTTTTGCCATGGAAAATCCACCTATTTTGGGTGTTGGCTTAGGCGCATTGTTGTTTACATTATTGGGTATTAATTACGCACGTAAGCGTAAGGCAAATCAACAAGATGATAGTGCAGAGTCAAATAGTCTTAGTGGTAAAGACCCTTTAGACGATGTTGACCTAGGTGATGACTTTAACGAAGACTTTTCAAGTTCTGATCAAGATTCAGACCTAAACTTAGACGGCTTCAATGATGATGGTCTGTCTGACTTTAACGATGCCGATGCGGACTCTGGTTTGTTGGGCGGTGATGATTTAGATTCTCAAAGCGAAGACGTATTGGGTGAAGTTGATGTTTATATGGCTTACAACCGTCTTGAACCTGCTCGTGCTTTGTTAGAAAAAACACTTGAATCTCAGCCTGATCGGATGGATCTTCGTCTTAAAATGGTCGAAGTTTTATCGTCAATGGATGATAAAAGTGCGCTTACAGAGCACGTGAATTATATCAATGCTAATGGTTCTGGTGATGATAAGGCGTCCGTTGCCGAGTTTGAATCTGGCCAGTTTAATGAAGAAGTAAACGAAGATTTTGCAATGGACTTTGGTTTAGATGACGATTTATTATCGACACCGGAAAAAGCGTCCAGCACTAATGAAATTGACGTGTCTTTAAACGAAGAGCCAAGCGATCTAGATTTTGATCTTGATGGTTTAGAGTTGAATGATAGCGAAGAGCTTGATACAGACTTAGACTTCAGCTCTGACTTAGATTTTAATGAGTCATTAGACTCGGACCTCGATACGTCAAATGATTTGTCTTTGGACTTTGATGCTTCTACTGATGATGATTCAACCGATTTAGATATTACGTTAGATGAAGCAGTCGACAGTAATAGTATGGACTTTGACTTAAGTGACTTTGATTCATCTTCAAATAAAGAAGTTGCATTAGATGATATTGAAGAGCCTGCAACGGCTGGTTTAGATCCATCGTTAGATGCTTTAAGTTTAGATTCGACCGATACAGACTTAGATTTTGAGTTTTCAGAAGCCCCTGAGTTAAATGATTCTGACTTAAGTTTCGAGCTGAACGAAAGCTTAGATGAAAATGCGCTGGATCTTGAGTTGTCAGGAGCTGACTCTGCCGATATCCCTCAGCTTTCTAGCAGTGATGAGCTTGAAGAATTATCGTTTGAAAGCTCAGATGATAACGAAGAAATAGCACTAGACCTTAGTAATGAAAGTGATGACTTTGAATTCTCATCGCTAGAATCCGGTTCTTTAGATGATTCATTGCCAGATTTTGAAGAAGGACTTTCACTTGATGAAGATGAAATGGAATTACCGGAATTAACGGATGAAATTTCTTCTGATTTAGACAGTGAGCTAAATGCATTGGCGGGCGATCATGTTGATCTTCCAACGTTAGAAGCTGGTTCAAGTGACTTAGATGAACTGCCTGACTTAGATGATGATTTTGATCTGTCGGTTGCTACAGAAGAGTTAGAGTCAGTTGACGATGTGGTTGCTGAGTACAAAGAAGAATTGCCTTCTTTGGATGATGCCGTAGAAGGGGATGACTTTCCGCCTTTAGGTGACATTGATGATATTGATCTAGATAATTTAGACAGTGATTTAGATTTCTTAAGTGGCACAGACGAAAGTGAAACTAAATTAGATTTAGCGCGCGCGTACATTGATATGGAAGATCAAGAAGGTGCTCGTGAGATTCTTCAAGAAGTGTTGGATGACGGAACCGATGAGCAAAAGCAGGAAGCAAACAAGCTCATGGATAGTTTAGTTTAAGCCGATTATTGTGCTTAAAATGACCCCGAGTATGGCAACATGCTCGGGTTTTGTTTTTTTGGGTAGTAGGTATGACAGATCAAGAACCGATTCAGCGCTGGGTGGCTGGCGTTGAATATAATGGGGCTCGCTTTAAGGGTTGGCAAAAACAGAAGCATCACCCTGGGCCAAGTATCCAAGAATCTCTTGAAATAGCGATTTCTGAAGTGGCGGACCATGAAGTGAAAGTGGTATGTGCCGGTAGAACCGATGCGGGTGTGCATGCTAGCGCACAAGTCATCCATTTTGATAGTAATGCGGTGCGTACAGACCGTGGTTGGAAAATGGGCATCAATACTAAGTTGCCTGATGGCATCTGTGTTAATTGGGTTCAGCCGATAACAAGTGATTTTCATGCGCGCTTTAGTGCAGTGGCCAGACGCTATCGCTATTTTATAATGAACAAGCCAGTTAAGCCGGGTTTAATGCATGATCAAGTGACTTGGTGGCGCAAGCCCCTAGACGCCGACAAAATGCATGAAGCTGCTCAGGCATTATTAGGCGAGCATGACTTTACCTCTTTTCGAGCGCGAGACTGTCAGGCCAATCATCCTAGGCGCACAATGAAGGACATTAGTGTGAAGCGCATGGGTGAATGGGTCATGTTAGAGGTGTGCGCTAATGCTTTCTTATATCACATGGTGCGTAATATCGCGGGCGTTTTACTGCCAATTGGGCATGGTTCAAAGCCAGTTGAATGGTGTAAAGACGTACTTGAAGCGCAAGACAGAACAAAAGCGGGTGTGACGGCACCAGGTGAAGGCTTATATTTTGTTGATGTTGAATACCCTGAATACCCAGAGCTGCCGATTTATCGTGAAGGCCCGCCATTTTATCAATTACTGCAAATGAAAAAATAAAGATGAAACGAACGCGAGTAAAAGTCTGTGGTATCACCCGAGTAGAGGATGCACTAAAAGCCGTAGACGCGGGTGCGGATGCCATTGGTTTAGTATTTTATGAACCAAGTCCACGTTATGTGCGTATAGAACAAGCAAGAGCAATCGCGGCAGCTGTGCCGGCGCTTGTCTCAGTGGTTGCGTTATTTGTGAATGCCTCTGCACAGCAGGTGCAAGACGTTTTGAATAGCGTTAGAATAGACTTACTCCAATTTCACGGTGATGAAGAAAATGACTTTTGCAGTCAATTCCAGCGCCCCTTCATTAAAGCCCTCCGTGTCCGGCAAGCGTCGGATGTGGTGGCGTCGAGCCTGCGGTTCCCAGACGCCTTGGCCATTCTGCTAGATAGCTATAAGCCTGGCGTGCCTGGCGGCACAGGTGAGACCTTTGATTGGTCCATGATCCCAGCAAAAAATACAAAACCTTTAATACTCGCAGGGGGGTTAACCCCAGATAATGTGGCTTTCGCAATTGAACAAGTTAAGCCGTTTGCAGTGGATGTAAGTGGTGGTGTTGAGCAAGCAAAAGGCATTAAAGACCCTGCGAAAATAGATGCATTTTTAAGTGAGGTATATCGTGTCAACAACCGATAAGACAGCGATTGATCTTAAAGCAGTTACACAACTGCCAACAAAAACAGGTCATTTTGGCCCTTATGGCGGCCGCTTTGTTTCTGAAACATTGATGTCAGCATTGGATGATCTTACAGAACTGTATGATCGCTTAAGCCAAGACCCTGAGTTTCAAAAAGAATACGATTACGACTTGGCCCATTACGTGGGTCGCCCATCGCCGTTGTATTTTGCTGAACGTTTAACAGAAAAAGCAGGCGGCGCTAAAATTTATTTAAAGCGTGAAGACCTAAACCATACTGGCGCGCACAAAGTTAACAACACCATTGGCCAGGCATTATTGGCTAAGTATACGGGTAAACCCAAAGTAATTGCCGAAACCGGCGCTGGTCAACACGGTGTTGCAACGGCGACGGTTGCTGCTCGCTTAGGTTTGCAGTGTACTGTTTTTATGGGTGCCACAGACGTTGAGCGTCAAAAGCTTAATGTATACCGTATGCGGTTACTGGGCGCTGAAGTGATCCCGGTGACATCGGGTACGGCGACATTAAAAGACGCGATGAACGAAGCCATGCGTCACTGGGTAACCAATGTTGACGATACGTTTTACATTATTGGTACCGCTGCTGGCCCGCACCCTTATCCAAAACTTGTGCGTGATTTCCAATCGATTATTGGTCGCGAAACCAAGCGTCAAAGCATGGAGCATGAAGGGCGTCTACCTGATGCTTTGGTTGCTTGTGTGGGGGGTGGATCAAATGCCATTGGTATGTTTTACCCATTTATTGAAGATGAATCCGTTGCTATGTATGGCGTAGAAGCGGGCGGTCACGGTTTAGAGGGCAATGATCACGCTGCGCCATTATGCAAAGGTAAGCCTGGTGTCTTGCATGGTAACCGTACTTATTTAATGGAAGATGAAAATGGTCAGATCATGGGTACGCACTCTGTTTCAGCTGGTTTGGATTACCCAGGTGTTGGTCCAGAGCACTCATACCTAAAAGATATTGGTCGCGTAAATTACGTAGCCGCAACAGACCAAGAAGCATTAGATGCCTTTCATACCTTGACTGAAATTGAAGGTATTATGCCAGCACTAGAGTCTAGCCATGCCGTGGCCTATGCCATGAAGCTAGCTGCAACAATGGATAAAGATAAAATGATCGTAGTGAACCTTTCTGGTCGTGGCGATAAAGATATCCATACAGTTGCTGGGCTTGACGGTATCGAAATCTAATTGCTTAAAGCCAGTTGCATTATGAATGCGGCGTTAAAAATCGCTTAGGGTTGTTATTTGTACGGCATAACGCCCACCCCCTTTGCGATTTTTTGCTTAGTCTTAACGACCTTGATGATAGGCCATTTTCTGCAAGGTTTGGTTAGGGTTTTATAGATATTTATAGAGTTGAAAGTTGTCAACTCTAAGGGATAAAAAATGAATCGTGTTGATCAATGTTTTGTCGATTTAAAAGCGAAAGGCAAAAAAGCACTTATTCCGTTTATCACCGGCGGCGACCCTAAGCCGGGTTTAACGGTTGAGTTTATGCACACACTGGTTGAAAGTGGTGCGGATATTATCGAACTAGGCGTGCCATTTTCTGACCCGATGGCAGATGGGCCGACGATCCAATTAGCGTGCGAGCGTGCTTTAAAACATAACACCAGCTTAAAAGATATTTTGGGTATGGTGAAAACGTTCCGTGAAACCGACACTAAAACTCCCGTGGTTTTGATGGGGTATTTAAACCCAGTTGAAGTCATGGGGTATGAAGCGTTTGCAAAGTCTGCCAGTGAATCAGGTTTAGATGGTGTGTTGTTGGTGGATATGCCACCAGAGGAGTCGGAAGAGCTAGCTGGTTACTTTAAGCAGTATGATCTAAAAGTTGTATTCTTAATGGCACCGACAACGCCGGATGCACGCGCGACGACTATTTGTGAGCATGGTTCTGGTTACCTTTATTATGTGTCTGTAAAAGGCGTGACAGGCTCTGCGGAACTGGACATTGATGATGTTAAAGCCAATCTGGATCGCATTCGTGCAAAAACCGAGCTGCCTTTGGGTGTGGGTTTTGGTATAAAGAATGGCAAAACAGCCGCCGCTGTTGCGAGTATTGCGGACGCCGTTATTGTGGGCAGTGTGCTTGTGCGCTGCATTGAAGAAAACGAAAATGAGCCAGATGTCATTAAGCAACGTTTAGCGGCTTTGATGACAGAAATGCGCACCGCCATGGACGCATAATTGATAATTAGGGTGAGCCTATGAGTAACTGGCTAGATAAAATTGTTCCAGCCAGCATTAAAGCCAGTACACAGGAGAGAGCGAGCCAAGTGCCTGAAGGTCTTTGGACTCGCTGCCCTGATTGTCAAGCGGCACTTTATCAAGCGGACTTAGAGCGCAGCTTGAATGTCTGTGATAAGTGCCATTATCACTTTCGCATTTCGGCGCGTAGACGGTTGCATTTAATGCTAGACGTTGAGCCAAGAACAGAATTGTTTGCGGATATCGAGCCTGTCGATAAGCTGAAATTTCGTGACTCAAGAAAATACAAAGATCGCTTATCTTCTGAGCAAAAGAAAACCAATGAAAAAGATGCATTAATCGTGATGCAAGGCAAACTTGAGGGTTTGTCTGTGGTTGCGTGTGCTTTTGAGTTCTCTTTTATGGGGGGCTCAATGGGGCAAGTAGTAGGTGAAAAATTTGCCTTAGCGTGTGAAAAAGCGCTAGCAGATCGTATGCCTTTGGTTTGCTTTGCCGCAAGCGGTGGTGCGCGTATGCAAGAGGCACTTTTCTCTTTGATGCAGATGGCAAAAACCAGTGCGGCGATTGAGCGTCTGAAACAGAATAAAATTCCTTATATTTCCGTGCTAACTGACCCTGTTTATGGCGGCGTTAGTGCCAGCTTGGCAACGTTAGGGGATGTGATATTGGCTGAGCCAAAAGCATTGATTGGTTTTGCTGGCCCGCGAGTTATTGAACAAACTGTGCGCGAAACGTTGCCAGAAGGATTCCAGCGCAGCGAATTTTTATTAGAGCATGGCATGTTAGATAAAGTCGTCAGTCGTGAAAATTTGCGCCCCACCATTAAACGTTTATTGCAGTTGTTAATGCCTTCATGAAAAAAAATTTAGACCAATGGTTGGCTTTTTTAGAGTCGAATCATCCTACCGAAATTGATATGGGTTTAGACCGTGTGCAAACCGTTGCGCAACGTCTTGATCTTTTTAAACCTGCACCATTAACACTTTTGGTGGCGGGCACAAATGGTAAAGGTTCGACTGTCACCATATGCAGCCGTATTCTCAATAGTGCCGGTATGAATGTCGGCAGTTATATGAGCCCACATTTACATGTGTACAACGAGCGGGTTCGCATTAACGGTGAGCCCGTGTCGGATGAGATAATTGTTGAAAGCTTTGAGGTGATTGATCAAGTCCGTGCTGAAATCAGTTTGACCTATTTTGAAGTTGGCACATTGTCGGCACTGTATATTTTTAAAAAATGCAAGGTTGATGCAGCCGTATTGGAAATTGGTTTAGGTGGGCGATTAGATGCAGTCAATATTGTTGAGCCTAATGGTGCCGCTGTTACCAGTATCGGCCTTGATCACCAAGACTGGCTTGGAAGTGATATCAATAATATCGCATTTGAAAAAGCAGGGGTTTATCGTTCAAATCAGCCAGCCGTTTGCGGTCAGCGCGATGTGTCGCCTCGATTAATTGAGCATGCGCAAAAGATCGGCGCACACTTATTAATAAAGGGTCGAGATTTTGATTTTCAAAAAAACACGGTTGATTGGTCTTGGAATGGGGTGGCTCATGACGGGCAAGCATTGCAGTTAGATAACCTTAGTATTCCTACGTTACCGCTTGAAAACGCTGCGACCGCATTGCAATTGCTTGTGCAAGTTTGCCCGCAGCTTTCGGTTGATCAAATTAACCAAGGATTGCGGGGCGCTCAGCTTGAAGGGCGACTGCAGCAATTTGATTACCCTTATGCAGGTATTATGGATGTCGGTCATAACCCGCAGGCGGCTAACTTACTTAATGACTCTTTATGCTCAGCGCCCATAAAAGGTAAGCGTTTTGGTTTGCTGGCTATGTTGAAAGATAAAGATGCGTTATCCGTTGTTCAATCTATGAGTATCATTGATGAATGGCATTTGGCCGGTCTGGCTGGTTATCGGGGTCAAACTGCGCAAGATTTACAACTGAAAGTGTGTGAGGCTATATCCCCCGTAATGCTGCATAATAGCGTGGCAGATGGATTGGATGCGTTGCGAAATATTGTATCAAAAGATGACCAAGTGGTTATCTTTGGTTCATTTGTTACGGTTGCTCATGGGCAAGATTGGCTCAACATGGTTGATCAGCAACAGTATCAACCAGTAACAGAAGTAGAAGGGTAAACAGATGGATGAGGGTTTAAAACGCAAGCTGGTTGGTGCAAGTGTTCTGGTCACGGTGGCGTTGATTGTTTTGCCTCAGTTATCGACCACCGCAGATGACGCCTCTTATTTGGCGGACAGTGTGCCCTATGAAAAAAATATTCCCGATATGTCGATGCCGCTGCCCAAGTCTCTTGCTATTCCTATGTCTGAGCCAGGCCTAGTTGCGATGCAGTCAACCGACAAAATAGCACTCAATGACATCAAGGTAGATAAGCAAACGTTAAAGCTAAAGGACTTTGAAAAGCCAGTTTTGGATAATACGGGTCAATCTGTGATCTGGCATATTCAAGTGGGTAGCTTTGCAAAGGCAAAAAATGCGTTTGAGTTAAGAGATAAACTGCGTAAAGCGGGTTATGTTGCATTTGAGGCTGTTTCCAATGATGGCGCTTATACGCGTGTGTTTGTCGGCCCTAGTACACAAAAGCAACAACTAGAAGCGCAAATGCTGGCTATAAAACAAACATTTAAGATTCAAGGGCAATTAGTTGTCTTTGAAGATCAATGATTCCCTTTGCGCTTGGAATTCCCTTTGCTAGAATGCGCCCTTTCTCCAAGGGCGCTCGTTTTTATGTTCTTCAAAACGGCTCAAAATAGCGGACTTATATATGCTCATAGTTGATTGGGTCATATTGGCCGTTGTATTGATTTCTGCCCTTATCAGCATCAAACGTGGTTTTGTTAAAGAGATGTTGTCCCTTGCCAGCTGGATCGCGGCTTTTGTGATTGCGCGTATATTCAGTGGTCATCTTGATGTTCTATTGGTCGGTTGGATCGAAACCCCCTCAGCTCGCTATGGCGCCGCATTTGCCATATTGTTTGCAGCGACCCTCATCGTAGGGGCTATGATTAATAATCTAGTGGGCGAATTAATTAAAGTGACAGGCCTTGCCGGTACTGATCGCATATTTGGTATTGTATTTGGTGTGGCCAGAGGTTTGATCCTCGTAACAGCTGCCGTATATGGATTGCAAATGACGGCGTTTAGCGCAGACCCTTGGTGGAAAGAGTCTGCGCTAATACCGCATTTTGAATTAATGGTGTCTTGGTCAAAGAACATTTTGCCAGGCGCTGCCGAAACCCTTCTGACACTGGGTAAAGCCAGTGACTAATTGTATTTTAAAGAGGTAACGCCATGTGTGGCATTGTTGGTTTGGTTGCTAAAAGCAATGTGAATCAGGCGCTGTATGATGCACTGACGGTTTTGCAGCACCGTGGTCAAGATGCCGCGGGCATGGTGACATGTGACGAAGGCCGTTTTTACTTACGTAAAGACAACGGCTTAGTAAAAGACGTATTCCGTACACGTCACATGCAACGCCTAGTGGGCAATATGGGCATTGGCCATATTCGTTACCCAACGGCCGGCAGTTCCAGTTCAGCCGAAGCACAACCTTTTTATGTGAACAGCCCATACGGTATTGTGTTGGCTCACAACGGTAATTTAACCAATACTCAAGACTTGGTTAAAGATGTGTATCGTGAAGATTTACGTCATGTAAATACCAATAGTGATTCGGAAGTACTACTGAATATTTTTGCCCATGAGTTGCAAGAGAAAAAACAACTTAAGCCTGTGGCTCAAGATGTATTTGATGCTGTTAAACGCGTTCATAAGCGTATTAAAGGCGGTTATGCTGTAATTGCTATGCTAGCTGGTTATGGCGTGGTTGGGTTTCGTGATCCTAATGGTATTCGCCCAGCGGTATTTGGTAAGCGCACAACAGAAAAAGGCGATGAGTATATGATCGCTTCTGAAAGTGTCGCCTTAGATGCCTTAGATTTTGAATTGGTTCGAGATATCGAGCCAGGTGAAGCGGTTTATATTGATGTAGATGGCAATCTACATACGCAACAATGTGCAGAGAATCCAAAGCTGACTCCGTGTATCTTTGAGCACGTTTACTTTGCGCGCCCTGATTCAATCATCGATAAAATCAGTGTGTACAAGGCTCGCTTAAAAATGGGAGCCCGCTTAGCTGAAAAAATTCTACGTGAACGTCCTGATCATGATATTGATGTGGTTATTCCTATCCCGGATACCAGTCGTAGTTCAGCGGTTGAATTAGCTAATCGCTTGGGTGTTAAATATCGTGAAGGTTTTATGAAGAACCGCTATATCGGCCGTACCTTCATTATGCCGGGTCAACAGCAACGTAAAAAATCAGTGAAACAAAAACTGAATGCGTTGGACCTTGAGTTTCGCGGTAAAAATGTATTATTAGTAGATGACTCGATCGTTCGTGGTACCACGTGTGAGCAAATCATCGAAATGGCTCGCGATGCGGGTGCTAATAAAGTGTACTTTGCGAGCGCAGCACCAGAGGTTCGCTTTCCCAATGTTTATGGCATTGATATGCCAGCCAAAGAAGAATTAATAGCGCATGATCGCAGCGTTGAAGAAATTCAAGAAGCGATTGGTGCTGATTGGCTAATCTATCAAGACCTTGACGATCTAATTGAAGCGACCTGTGATGGTGCTGACGTTAAATACGATTTTGATTGTTCTGTGTTTAATGGTGAATATGTCACCGGTGACATAGATGATGCTTACCTAGAAAATTTGCAAGCGTTGCGTAATGACGCAAACAAAAAGCAAGACATAGAAAACAGCATCATTGATTTACACAATGACGATGATATTGAATAGAGACAATTTAAGTGGCCGATAATAAACGTTACAACTCTCAGTTAGAGGGTGCCGAATTCGCAACACTAGGTGTTCGTGCTGGTTACGAGCGCACACAGGAGCATGAGCACAGCGAAGCCATGTTCTTAACATCTAGTTATGTTTTTGGTAACGCCCAAGAAGCGGCAGCAGTATTTGCCGGTGATGAAGAAGGTAATGTTTACACTCGATATACGAACCCCACTGTACGTACGTTCGAGCAGCGTTTAGCAGCTTTAGAAGGTGCGCAGCAATGTGTGGCAACGGCATCAGGCATGTCGGCTATTTTCTCTATGATTCTGGCGCTGTTAAATCCCGGTGATCATATTGTGTCGAGTCGCAGCATTTTTGGCTCGACCAATGTTCAATTTAAAAAATACGTAAGCAAGTTAGGTATTACAGTGAATTACGTATCGTTAACCGATATCGAGGAGTGGCGTTCAGCCATCAAAGAAAACACAAAACTGTTTTTTTTAGAATCACCTTCTAACCCTATGAACGAAGTTGGGGACCTAACCGCACTCGTTGAATTGGCTCATCAAAATGATGTTTTAGTCGCGGTTGATAATTGTTTTTGTACACCCGCATTGCAACAGCCATTGAAATTCGGTGTGGATATTGTCATACACAGCGCTACAAAATTTATTGATGGCCAAGGTCGAACATTAGGTGGTGCGGTATTAGGTCGTCATGAATTAATGGAAGAAGTGGTGGGCGTATTACGCTCCGTTGGCCCCACCATGAGTCCATTTAATGCATGGGTGATGTTGAAAGGTTTAGAGACATTAAAAATTCGTATGAAAGCGCACAGCGAAAATGCAATGGCACTTGGACTTTGGCTTAAAGAGCAGCCGAGTGTGACGGCCGTGCATTATGCTGGCTTGCCTGAGCACCCTCAGCATGAGCTTGCAAAATCTCAACAAAAAGACTTTGGCGGTGTATTAGCCTTTGAGGTCAGTGGCGGTAAAGAAGAAGCGTGGTCTGTTATTGATAGCACGCGTATGTTTTCGATTACTGCCAATTTAGGCGATACAAAAACCACGATTACACATCCTGCAACCACAACCCATTGTCGAGTTGATCCTGCCGAGCGTGAGCGTGCTGGGATTAGTGATGGTTTGATTCGTATTGCGTGCGGTATTGAAGATATCGAAGACATTAAAAGAGATCTGTCTTTTGGTTTGAGTCGTATTTAAAACAATTATAAATACATAGCAATTTTGCATAGGAGTCATTCTGTCATGGATGCAAAATTACGTTCAGTATTATCTGCACTAAATAGCGTGGTACTGGGTAAAGAGCACCAAGTAAAATTGGCTCTAAGTTGTTTACTAGCCAAAGGTCACCTCTTAATTGAAGACTTACCTGGTATGGGCAAGACCACATTGAGTCATGCATTGGCAAATGTGCTTGGTCTGCAATATCAGCGTATTCAATTTACCAGCGATATGTTACCAGCCGACATTATTGGCGGCAGTATTTATCAAAAAGATGAAAAAACCCAGCAGGGTTCGTTTGTATTTCACCCTGGGCCTGTTTTTTCTCAAGTGGTTTTGGCGGATGAGATCAACCGCGCAACCCCTAAAACCCAGAGTGCACTGTTAGAGGCCATGGAAGAACGTCAAGTGAGTATTGACGGTAAAACCCATGCGTTGCCTCAGCCGTTTTTTGTCATTGCTACGCAAAATCCTATTTCACAGTCGGGTACGTTTACATTACCTGAATCTCAACTTGACCGTTTTTTGATGCGTATTGAATTAGGTTACCCTAACGAAAAAGCAGAGCGTGCATTATTAGAAGGTAAGTCGGTTTCTTCAACAAGCCTTACAACATTAATGAATGAAAAAGAGCTGTCTGTTTACCAAAAAAAAGTGGCTAGCGTAAATGCCAGTGCCGCGTTGTTAGATTATGTGCAGCGTTTAATTAAGCAAACCCGCGAACATGGCCAGCTACGCTATGGGTTGTCTCCAAGAGCAACACTTGCATTGCTGAATACAGCAAAAAGCTGGGCTTTGCTGCATGGTCGTGATCATGTATTGCCTGATGATGTGCAGGATGTTTTCCGTTATGTCGCCCAGCATCGCTTAGAAGATGCGTTAGTTGATAGCAAAAAGGATATTTGCGCAGACATATTGCAAAATGTATCTGTGTTGTGATGTCTAAGGGTGTTGAAAAAATTGGCCAGTTATACGAAGGCTGGCTAAAAAAACGAATGCCTTTGTCTAGTGAGATTCAGCTCACTCAAAAACGTATTTTTATTTTTCCGAATAAAGTGGGCTTTTTATTTTTAGTGCTGCTTTTGTTGTTGTTGGTGACAGGGATTAACTATCAAAATAATCTAATACTAAGTATTGGATTTATAATGATCAGCTTATTTGTCACCGCAATTGTTGCTACCTATCAAAATATTTCATCTTTAATTATTAAAGCAAGCGCATGTGATGCGTGTTTCTGTGGCGATACGATTTCTTTGCCGCTCACCTTTTTGAACCCTAATAAAGCCAGTAAAGTTGGTATTTTTGTCGGCTTTGATAAAGCGAGTGCTAAGTTGATTCCTCTGGTTGAGGACCAGCAAGCAATGAAATTATCATTCAGCCCAGCAGAGCGTGGTCACCTGAGTGTGCCAAGAATTAAGCTGTTTAGTGTCTATCCTCTGGGGTTACTCACATGTTGGAGCTGGCTGCACTTGGAGTTTAATGGTGTGGTTTACCCAAAGCCGGTCGATATGTTGTTTCGTAGCAGTACGGGTGAGGGAATTGATGATACAACTGAAACCACTCAGTCTGGTATGGATGAGTTTGATGGTTTAAAAATGTATCAAAAAGGTGATTCACTGAAGCGTGTGGCATGGAAGCAGTACGCAAAAACACAACAATTGATGACAAAGCAATATCTAGATTATCAAGGCGATGAGCGCTGCTTAGATTGGTATACCTTGTCTGGCTTTGAAGTTGAATACCGGTTGCAAGTATTGTGTGGCTGGGTTTTAAAAGCACACAAGCAACAAAGTGAGTTTAGTCTTAAGCTTCCTAGTATAGAAATACCGCTAGGCAGTGGTGAACAGCATATGCATCGCTGCTTAACCGAGCTTGCGTTATTTCAATACGGAGGCAAATTATAATGGCCTTTAATGCAGGTTTGATGTCTCAGGCGACGTTAGTTTTTTTGTTTGTGAATGTCTTTGCTGCTTTGCTACTGCATGTTGGCCGCTTGCCTGTTTGGCTTGTTGTATTTTCGATAACGGCTTTAGTTTGGCGATTATCTATGTTTGGTGGGCGCGTGCCTAGGCCCAATTGGTTTGCCAAGTTAGTATTAGTTATATTGGGTTTTGCTGGTGTCTATTACACATATGGCGCAACCCTTACCATAGAGGGAATGGTGTCATTACTGATCGCTGGTGTTATGTTGAAACCGTTAGAGGTCAGTAAACAACAAGACAGTTATCTGCTTATTTTTCTGAATTATTTCTTATGTGCATTGCTGTTTCTGTTTGATCGAACCCCACTCGATTTTTTATTGGTAATAATAGTGATGGTATTGACCTTAGGGTCACAAGTTTTAGTGCATTTTTATGATCAGCCAAATCGCAGTGCTAGCTTAAAAACAGGGTTTGGATTGTTGTTGAAATCACTGCCATTGGCGCTGATTTTATTTTTTGTGTTGCCTCGTTTAGGTCCGTTATGGACTTTGAGTATCCCAACCCAATCCGGTGTTGTGGGTTTAAGTGATTCTATGTCACCAGGAAGTATTGCTCAGCTAGGTGAGAACGATAAGCTAGCCTTTAGGGCTAAGCTGCTAGACGGTGATTTACCGATGAATCAACGCTACTGGCGAGCTTTCACATTAAGTGATTTTGATGGTAATACTTGGCAACAAGGCAGCGCTTATCAAAAGCAAAACATGCCGGATTTTTACGACCCTAATTCTCAGTCTGTTCGTTATGAGGTGATGATAGAGCCCCATGAAAAAAAGTGGTTGTTTGCATTAGGTGCTGCAAAACCATTAACACAAGGCGTTGAGATACAAAATGATGCGACATTTGAAAGTGAGCGCAGGCTGTATAATCAATGGCAGTATCAGGTTGCATCAAATAGTGCTGAGCTTATTCCGCAGCCTTCACTGACGCGATCGCAGCGTATTATTTATACGCGACTGCCACAAGGCTCTAACCCTAAAGCTCACGCATTTGCACAGCAACTTATACAGCAATCTAATGATGTCAGTGTGCTGATTTCACTTGTGCGTGCTTATATTTCTACTCAGCAGTTTAGCTATACGTTGAGCCCAGGTGAGTTTAGTGGTGATCATCAAATCGATGACTTCTTATTTGAGTCGAAATCTGGTTTTTGCTCTTACTATGCAGGCTCTCTTGCGTTTTTATTACGGGCTGTTGATGTGCCAGCTCGTATCGTCCTTGGCTATATGGGGGGAGAAGAGAATTCAATATCTAAGACCTTATCCGTTTACCAGTATGATGCTCACGCTTGGGTCGAAGTATTTATTGAAGGCGAGGGATGGCTACGCATAGACCCAACGGCTTGGGTATCGCCTGAGCGTGTTGAGTCTGGATTACGGCAGGCGATACCAAATGAGTTTAAAGGTTTTGACAGTCAGTCTCAGTGGTTAAGGGATTTGCGTAAGCAATGGCAGGCATTTGATTATCTTTGGAATGAGTGGATGCTCAGTTACAAAGGGAGTAAGCAGCAGGCTGTGTTACAAGATTTTTGGGGTGAGCGCAGTACACAAGAGCTGGCTTTACTTCTAATGAGTGTGTTTGTTTTATTAGGAGCGGGCTTGTTCGCTTTTTTGTGGTGGGATCAAACATCTAAGCCTGTCAGTAATGAGCAGCGAATATACTATGTTTTGCTAGCATGGCTTAATAATGAAAAATATAATAAACAAAAGCGTTTAGAGCAAGGTTTAACGCTCCAGCAATTATTTTTTCGCTTGCAAAATAAGTATCCCCATCTTAAGACTTCTCTGGCGGCTTTAAATAAAGAAATGAGCCTTGGGTTATATCAAGCTCAAACCGTTGGGTTGGATAAGACAAAGACACGCCGTATTATGAAGTTAATTAATATTCTTAAGAAGCAGTCTCGCTAATTTATTAAATGACTTTTTCCATGTAAATATGATTGTCTAAAATATTATTGTAACTGTTCTGTATGCTTATGATTTTGAATCCATACGATAGATAGAGGTTTAATGCTCTTTGGTTGCTTTGCGCAACATCTAAACTGAGCTTTTTAAATCCGGATGCTTTTGCTTGTGATGTCATTTGTATGATTAATTTACTGGCTATTCCTTTTCCTTGGAAGGCTTTGTCTACAGCGATATGGCACAAGTACAGACAACCTTCTTCTGGCGATTTCACAAGCTCTGATTCAAATTTTAAACCCTTAATAATACTGCGCCAGCCATACTGTCTGAATATTTCAAAGACATTCGCGAGAAAGGTTTTTTTGTAACTTTTTTTACTGAAGCTACCAAGCGTTGCGATGACATGATTTTTATCTATGCAAACTAAATGATGTTGATGGCTAAACATAGATTTTGACGTTCTAAATAAATGGCGCAAAAAAACGTTTATATCGGGCCCGTGACTTTGATTAAAGATATATTCAAAAGCAATGGGGCCAGATTGGTAAATAAGTTCACAGGCTCGCTGTGCATGAATGGGCTGTGCAGGCTTAATAGTCATAGTAATACTTTTTTCTTTTACTATGGGAGGTTTTAAGCGCTAGAAAAAGGTGCTATTTGGCCGAACTTTGGTTATATATGAATGTCATATATGGCACTGATATAATTTTGAGGAGTTGGCATGTTAGAGTCAGTTAAAGACTATTACGGGAAGGTATTGCAAAGCTCAGATGACTTACAAACTAATGCATGCTGTACCGATGAGGCAATGCCTGAGTTTTTAAAACCAATTTTGTCTAAAGTGCACGATGACGTCATGGTGCGCTATTACGGCTGCGGGTTGGTTGTGCCTGAGAAAATGAAAGGTCTAAAAGTGCTTGATCTAGGTTGCGGCGCTGGTCGAGATGTATATGCGCTATCGGCAATGGTCGGCGAAGAAGGTTTGGTTGTAGGCTTGGATATGACAGATGAGCAACTGGCCGTTGCTCGTCAATATCAAGATTATCACGCTGACGTATTTGGTTATAAGCAATCTAATGTTGAGTTTATTCAAGGTGACATTGATCAATTACAAAATCTGCCTTATGACGATGGCTATTTTGATTTGATCGTTTCAAATTGTGTTATTAATCTTGTACAAGACAAACAAAATGTATTGAAACAAGCTCATCGCTTACTCAACCAGGGTGGCGAAATGTATTTCTCGGACGTTTATTGTGATCGACGCATACCTGATGAACTCGTTAAGGATGAAGTTCTCTACGGTGAATGTTTAAGCGGTGCGTTGTATTGGAGAGACTTCTTAGACTTTAGTAAGCAAGCAGGCTTTACAGATCCTCGGTTAGTAAAAGACAGAGTGCTAACCATTGAAAATGCCAAGCTTGAGCAAAAAATTGGTCACATGAATTTTTACAGCGCCACTTATCGCTTGTTTAAAATAGAAGGCTTAGAGACAGCGTGTGAAGATTATGGCCAAGCTGTGCGCTATAAGGGCACCATTGAACATCATCCACATTTTTTAATGCTCGATAATCATCATAAAATTGAGACAGGAAAAATGTTTTCTGTCTGTGGTAATACCTATCGTATGCTGAGCGACACACGCTTTAAATCGAATTTTGATTTTTTTGGTGATTGGTCAACGCATTATGGAATTTACCCTGACTGTGGAACGCCCATTCCATTTGTAACGGATCAGAGCTCAGGTTTAGGGGGCGCGTGCTGTTAGCAGTGTGAGTTTCATGCACTAAAAATGCTAAGCGTCTGCTTGGTATTTTAGTGTGTTCTTATCAGTGATTAACGCTTTATGAGGGTTTGCTAAGTAGATAAGGTGTTATATCGTCTACATCAATTTGATCTGGGCTTAATACTCGTTTAGCGTACTTTTCCCAAACGCGAGATTGCACAAATAATTCGTAAATATCGGGGTCAATGTGCTCGTCATCAACCATTCGATGCATAATATTGAGTGATAAACTGATTTTCATTGGGTCTTTATAAGGTCTATCTTTTGCGGTTAATGCCTCGAATATATCAGCAATGGCCATCATACGAGCAGGGATCGACATCTGTTCGCGAGTAAGGCCACGAGGAAAGCCAGAGCCGTTCATCTTTTCATGATGGCCACCTGCGTACTCTGGGACGCGTTTTAATTGCTTAGGGAAGGGTAGCCCTTCGAGCATATCAATGGTGACGGTCATGTGGTTGTTGATGATCTGACGTTCTTCTGCGTTAAGAGTACCTCGTTCAATGCAAAGGTTATAAATTTCGTCTTCACTGAGCATGGGTTGCAGCGTACCACTGATGTCTGGCCATTTTAGTTTTGCGATTTTTTCTATTTTTGCCTTTGCATCCTCACTCATGAATTCGCCTCCTTTATTGCTCGTGCGGACACATTCTAAATCGCTTTCTATCTCATTTAATGCGGTATCGAACTTGGCTTTATGGGCTTTTTCTTCATCCGGTGATTTGATGCACGCTTTTAAATAATCGATTTCTAGCTTCTGTTTCAAACTGGTAAAGCGCGCTTCGACTAATTCTATGCCATCGCGCATTTTATGAAGCTTGGTTGATTTCTCTAATACGCTATCGGGTGTAGCGAGTTTGCCACAGTCATGCATCCAAGCACTGACGCGTAACTCATACCATTCTTCTTCTGATAAGTTAAAATCTTTGAATAAGCTGTCATCTTTGCAGGCTGCGTCAGCGATCAGTTCCATTAGAAGGGGAACACGCTGGCAGTGTCCGCTGGTGTGGGGGCTTTTTGCATCAATGGCTTTTGCAATGGTTTTTACAAAGGCATCTAAAAGATTTTTTAAATCTTGAACCAATATTTGGTTGTTAAGCGCAATGGCGGCATAAAGCGCAAGGCCTTTCAAAAGCGGAATATAGCGATCAGAAAACGGGATTATTTTTTCTGAGTCTGGTGGGCGCGCATTAATTAATTGCAGAACACCAATGACTTCCTGTTGGTGGTTGAGTAAAGGGAATGTTAATACGCTTTGGGTGCGATAATTGGTTTGTTTATCGAATTCCCGTGCGCCAGAAAAATCAAATTGCTCTGAGCAATATACATCATCAATGTTTACAACCTGTTTACTGTTTGCGCTATAGGCTGCCACGATATGATTGTTTTCACTACCATCTTGCTCAAATAACTCAAGTGGTGGAAAGGGTATGGGAACACCTTGCTTGCCTCCCATTTTGATATTGAGAATATCGTTCTTAATGATCTCGAACTTTAGCTTAGAAACCTCACCGTTATTATCACTTTGCGTTAAGTAAAGCGTACCGCCTTCGCTGTGGGTGAGGTTAATGGCTTCATCTAAAATTCTTTCAATGATCTCTTCAGTGTCTTCTGTTGCGGCGAGCTCAATGAGCAACGCTTTTTGACTGTCACTGATGGTTCTATTTTCAATGGCACTGGCGGCAAACGTTGCCAGCGACATAATGAGAGGTTCGATTTCTTCACTGAAGGGAATGATTTTTCCGCTGTTTTTGTCTTGAGCATTAATAAGTTGTAATAAGCCTAGTATTTGATTGGCTTCGTTAAGTAAGGGAATCGCAAGAACAGATTGGGTGCGATATTGGTTTTCAGCATCAAATTGTTTAGCGCCCGAAAAATCAAATTGAGTATTGTCATAGGCGTCCTCAACATTAATTAGCGTTTTTGCGTGGGCGGTAAATGCAGCAACATGATGCTGATTTGTGTTGCCATTGTTTTCAAATAACGGAATAGGGGGGAAAACAGAGCCGCTTTCATCGCTAATGAGTCTGATGTTTAAACGGTTGTTATGCACAATCGCAAATTTCAATTCTGTGGCCGGTTGCTTATCGACAAGATAGAGGGTGCCGCCGTCAGCGCCAGAAAGCTGCTGAGCTTCATCTAGAATTAGTTCACACAGTTTGGTGATATTGCGCTCGCTAATAAGGTTGCGGCCAATACGCACTAAGCTTTGATAGTCAGATTGTTGCATGATTGTCAGATTTAACCGGTCTAATGTAAGACTAGTTCAAATCTGACGAAAAAAGGGGAAAAAACGCTTATTGTGTATTGGGCCACTGGCAGAAGCAGCCTTGGCCTATTTGGTTGTAGAATGCTCGGCTTGTTTGGTTATTGATGCCCAAAAGCTGGCTTTCAATAACACTGGTGGTGGCTTGGCTGCAAAAGGCGCCAAAACCTAGTGGCCCAATATAAAGCAGTTGGCTCAAAGGTCCTTCGATTAAGACGGAAGGATTTGCCGGCCAGTTGTTTAATAGCGCATGATTAATGCTGATAACGGTTGTTTTAGGGTTTAATGATTGCAGTGATTGCACCTGATCTTTGTAGGTCTCGGGGATGAGGGTTATGTGTTCGTACCCCAGTGTTTCGGCTACATTCATGGCGTTAATGGCATGTGTGCGAGCAAATCGGTTGCATAAGCAGTCTGGTAGCCACAGTTGTATAAGGCGTGCATCTTTGGTTTTAGCTGGGAGGCTTTGCAGTAGCTGTTTGAACCATTGCTCGGTATAGCTGGCCTGTAAAAACGCAGGTTGAGACTGCGTGAATTCGTGAATATAGCGAGACTGAAACCAACTTAACGCCAAGAGCATAATCATAAGCCATAAACCTAGGCCTACAAAAATACTGATAATAACGGTATTAGATCGCGGCTTAGAATACGTCATTAGCCTTGCATTTTGTTTTGGTTTTTCATTTTAGTTGCCGCAAGCTCTAACGCTTTGGCTATCTTCTCGCGATCATAATTATTGATGCGGTTGGTGTCCATGTACATTGAGAAGCCAGGAAGCTCGTGCTCAATGAACGATGATTTGGCTGCTAGGTTATGCCTAAAGTCGACCGCTTCATAAACCGGAACCGGACGAGAGAAGCCTTTTGCGCTGATGGTGCCTTTTTCACGACAAATGATTTTATCTTTAATAAGGGAGTAAGATTCGTGTGACAGTAAAATTTCACCGGCCTCAGCAGCGCTCTCTAAGCGACTAGCCATGTTCACTTCTCTGCCGATAATGGTGTAATCCATGCGTGACTCGGTGCCAAAGTTACCTACTGTACAGTAGCCTGTGTTAATGCCCATGCGCATTTCTA
>JAWUXY010000157.1:0-9627 GCA_034111105.1 Bermanella sp.
CACTTGGGTAAAATCATATATGGCGCAGGCATTGGCATCTTTATTTATGTTATTAGCACTTGGGGTTCATACCCTGACGCCGTTGCTTTTGCCGTACTGCTGATGAATTTTGCCGCGCCCTTTATTGACCAATACACTCAGCCTCGCACCTATGGCCACAAAAAAGCGGTGCGCGGTTTGGCGAAAAAAGATTAGGATTCGACATGACGACGAATGAAAACGAAAAAGCCGAAATGAGCCTTGGCCAATCCATCGCCAAAAACGCCATTGGTCTTGCCATATTTGCTTTTGTGACTGCTGGCGTTATTGCCATTGTGCAACAAGGCACAAAAGAGAAGATCCACGAAAATATTGCACAGGCCCAAGCAAAAGCGCTATACGAAATCACCCCTGAAAGTCAGGTGGACAATGACGTGCTCAATAGCTATATCGAATTACATTCACCACAAAGCAAGCAACACTTGCACGTGAATTATTTAGGCCCCATTGCAGACGATGCAAAATTGCATTTAGCGCAAAAAGATAACAGTACACACACTTATATTTTTCCGGTCACGGCACCGGATGGCTACACCACAAAAATCCAGCTTTTAGTGGGTATAAAACAAGATGGCAGCATCGCGGGAGTGCGCGTAGTTGATCACAAAGAAACACCTGGGCTGGGTGATAAAGTTGAACTTAAAAAGTCAGATTGGATTTTATCGTTTAACGGTAAATCACTCTCCAACCCTGACATCGAAAAATGGAAAGTTAAAAAAGACGGTGGTGAGTTTGATTCGTTCACTGGTGCAACCATCACGCCGCGCGCTGTGATTAACGCTGTTAAGCAATCATTAGAAATGTTTGAAAAAGATAAAGCGGTTTTATCGACATTAAGCACCAACACACATTCCCCTAACCGTGGAGATGCTTTATGAGCACAAAATCTTACGGACAAATCACCCAAGACGGTTTATGGACCAATAACCCAGCACTGGTTCAGCTATTGGGTTTATGCCCTCTATTAGCGGTTACTGGCACCGTGGTTAATGCACTGGGCTTAGGCTTAGCGACCATGTTGGTTTTAGTGGGCTCAAACATCGCGGTTTCAATGGTGCGCAACTACGTGCCGTCTGCTGTGCGCTTACCTGCATTTGTGATGATTATTGCATCCTATGTAACGTGTACCGAACTGCTTATGCAGGCTTATACCTACGAGCTTTATACGGTTCTGGGTATTTTTATTCCACTTATCGTTACCAATTGCGCCATCTTAGGTCGTGCCGATGCCTTTGCTGCCAAGAATTCTATTTTACCGTCTGCGTTAGACGGCTTCATGATGGCCATGGGGTTTGCAATCGTGTTGGTTATCTTAGGCGCCATGCGTGAAGTGATTGGTCAGGGCACCTTATTTTCGAACATGGATTTGCTCTTTGGCGAAAGCGCTAAGTCTTGGCAGATTACATTATTCTCTGATTACCCTGATTTCTTGTTTGCCATTTTGCCTCCCGGCGCATTTGTCGGCATGGGGTTATTAATCGCCCTTAAAAATATTATTGATGACAAACTAAAAGACATTGAGAACCGCAAAAAAGAACCGGTAATTGCTGGCTCTAAACGCGTACGTGTCACCGGGAAAATTGTTTAATTATGAATAAAATCAAACGCACCGAAATATTCACACGGTTAAGGGACAACAACCCAAACCCTGAAACCGAACTTGAGTATTCATCTGCGTTTGAATTAGTGGTAGCCGTTGCCCTGTCTGCACAAGCAACCGATGTCAGCGTAAATAAAGCCACGCGTAAATTATTCCCTGTGGCAAACACCCCCGAAGCTATTTACGCACTGGGCGAAGACGGTTTAAAAGACTACATCAAGACCATTGGCTTATTTAACAGCAAAGCCAAAAACGTCATTAAAATGTGCAAACTCATGATCGACAAACACAACTCCGTTGTCCCTCAAACCCGCGAAGAACTAGAAGAACTCCCAGGTGTGGGCCGAAAGACCGCCAACGTCGTACTTAATACCGCCTTTGGGCAAATTGCCATGGCAGTCGATACCCATATTTTTCGCTTTGGTAATCGCACAAAAGTCGCACCCGGAAAAAATGTATTAGAAGTTGAAGATCGTTTAATGCGGCTGGTGCCAAACGAGTTTTTATTAGATGCGCACCATTGGATGATCTTACATGGCCGCTATGTGTGCACCGCGCGCAAACCAAAATGCGGCAGCTGCATCATTGAAGACTTGTGCGAATACAAACAAAAAGAATTAGATTAGAGGCCATTTATGCGCATCTTGCACACCATGCTACGCGTGGGCGACTTACAACGCTCCATCGACTTTTACACCCGCGTATTAGGCATGAACTTAATTCGCCAACGCGATAACGAACAATACCGCTATACATTAGCTTTTGTTGGTTATGGCAACGAAGAAGACGGCGCCGTGCTTGAACTAACCTATAATTGGGACACAAGCGAATACGACCTAGGTAATGGCTACGGGCACATCGCCATAGGCGCTGACGACATATACGCCACCTGTGATGCCATTAAAGCCGCTGGCGGCATTGTAAGCCGTGAGCCTGGCCCAGTTAAAGGCGGCACCACTGAAATTGCCTTCGTCAAAGACCCAGATAATTACAGTATTGAATTAATTCAGACTAAAACGCACTAAAAGCAACGGATTGTTCCACCGAAACCCGACCAGAATAGTCGGGTTTTATTGTCTCAAGTTGACCTATCGGATAACATAGCCGCCTTATTTTTATTGTGGCTCAAAGAATTGCTCCTATGACAGAACAGCGCCCAAGCGAAATGCCCGATGTGGCTGCCAGCCAAGCTCCACAAATTAATGGCACCCTAAACTGGGTGGGTATGAACCGTATCGCTCTGCCCCTAAACATCCAAGACGCCCATATCGGCGTAAACAAGGTGAATGCCTTTGTTCAAACCTATGTGAATATCTGCAATCCAGACGTTAAGGGCATTCACATGTCTCGTCTGTATTTATTGCTATCTGAATTTTCAGACAATCAAATACTCAGCGCCGCGAACTTACGTGAATTTTTAGCTCACATGCTTGATAGCCACGAAGACATTAGCGACCAAGCTACGCTTAACTTTGAGTTTGATTATGTCATTCAGCGCAAAGCACTTAAGAGCCAATTTTCTGGTTGGAAAGACTACCCAACTGAAATTCGCGCCACCTTAAAAAACGGTAAAGTTGATTTAGAGCTGGGCATTCACATTCCTTACTCTTCTACCTGCCCGTGCTCAGCCGCCCTTGCACGTCAATTGATTCAACAACAATTCAGCAAAGATTTTGGCGATAAAGCCAGTGTCACCCCTGAAGAAGTCGAATCATGGTTACGCAGCGACAAAGGCACGTTTGCTACACCGCACAGCCAGCGCAGTATCGCTAAGATTTGGGTAAAACTAGACGACACCGTTGAAGACTTCCCAATCACTGATGTAATCGGTGTGATTGAAGACGCACTACAAACACCGGTACAAACCGCGGTTAAACGTGAAGACGAGCAAGAGTTTGCCCGCCTAAACGGTCACAACCTTATGTTTTGTGAAGATGCAGCACGTCGCGTAAAAAGTGCCCTTAACAAAAATGAAAACGTATTTAACGATTTCTGGTTGCGCATCGAACACTTAGAAAGCTTACACGCGCATGACGCCGTGGCCATTGCCACCAAAGGTCTTGCTAACGGTTACGAGCCCCTACTTTCTCGCTAACCGTATATTGGGCAGCGTAAAGCTGCCCAATTCCTCACCCTTGGCCATGCAAAGCCAACTACAATGATATAAAATCGAGCCACTTATTCAGTCGAGTACCCCTGGTGAAACTTTTTGTTGAAAACCTTACCAATGTTGATGTCTCTTATTTAGATGCCAAGCGCGGCCTAGTAGGCGAATCGTGGATGGCAGGCATCATGCTTACCGGCAATCTTGATCAGCAAAGCATGATCTGTGACTTTGGTGTCGTCAAACGCTGCGCAAAAGACTGGCTAGACGACTTCATTGATCATCGCTTAGTCGTGCCGACACAAATGGAAGGCTTGCACATCAGCAAGCATGAAAGCCTAACCACGGTGCGCTTCCCACACCCTATGGGCGGTGAATTCATTTGCAGCGCGCCCGACGAAGCCTTTTGCTTCATTGATTGCAAAGAGATCGCACCTACAAGCGTATCTAAATGGCTTGAGGTTGAACTGAACACCACGATTCCGGGTGATATCGAAAAACTGCATGTATCCCTTAATACCGAACTAATCGGTGGTGCTTTTTACCACTACAGCCATGGCCTTAAAAAACACAATGGCAACTGCCAGCGCATTGCACACGGCCACCGCTCAAAAATTGAGATTTTTGTAAACGGCACTCGCCAGCCAGAAATGGAAAAAAAGTGGGCCAACCAGTGGCAAGACATTTACGTTGGCACCCAAGAAGACCTGCACAACCAAACCACGATTGAAGGGGTTGAGCACAATCATTATCGCTATACCGCTCCCCAAGGTGAATTTAGCCTCACACTCCCCACTAAAGCTTGCTATGACATTGAAACCGACACCACAGTTGAGCAAATAGCAAAACACATCGCAAAGACCATCCTAGAATCTGGTCGCAGCGTGACTGTTAAAGCGTTCGAAGGAATCGGTAAAGGGGCCATTGCCACTTATGAGTAACGTATTTAAAGAGCTAGAAAAGCAAAGCAAAGGCGCTGAATTGCCTCTTGAAACAGCCCTAAGCAACTTATTATTCAATGAAGCAGGCTTGATTCCCGCCATTGCCCAGCAGCACGACACGGGCGAAGTCTTAATGATGGCATGGATGAACCGAGCGTCCATTGAAGAAACATTAAGCACAGGCCAAGTGTGCTATTGGTCTCGTTCACGCAACAGTTACTGGCGTAAAGGTGAGAGCTCAGGCAACCAACAGTCCCTAATTAGCATGGCAACGGACTGTGATGGCGATACATTATTGTTAAAAGTGGATCAGAAAGGCGCTGCCTGTCATACTGGGCGCCGTGATTGCTTCTATAATGAGATCAAACCCAATGGCCTTAGCGTCAGTACCGACCCAATTCAAGACCCTAAACAGCTGTATAACAACAGCAAGAGCTAAATTGTGAACTCGCGTCCAAGTAAAGCTGACAAACGTGCCGCATTAAATAAAGAGATGGAAGATTTCTTATCTGATGGTGGCAAAGTGAATAGTGTCGATCAAGGCGTCAGCGGACGCGAGAATCCCACTAAAGCACTGCTGCCTGTTTTATTTAATGAAAAAAGCGGCTCGCGCACCGACGCCCGCGATGCATTGAATACAATGGATTCTCGCAAGCCTCATAAAAACAACACCAAAACCATTAAACGACCAAAAAAAAAGCCAGTTTATGATGATTTCGGTGAATTGCTAAGATGGGTATGGGTTGACGAATAACACAGCAACTTAAATACAATTAGCTAAAAAGGCGACGCCATAATTTGAAGTCGCCTTTTTTGTGTCTTAAACAATCACGACATTAAAGAATGTCATGCAAAAACATTCATGAGCCAGCCAATCAACAAAACCTGCGGCACCGTAACCAATGGTAGATATAACGCAATTTTCCAACTACTGGTTGTGTCTTTCAGCGCCATTATCTCAGTGTAATCCGTGGATGCACCCGCCATTAAAAACACAAAGCCATTACCAGGGGCATTTGCTTGGTTAACCAAATCGGCCGCAATAGGTGATGAGCCTTCTGAGCAAACCTCAATAATCGTGGTGACCAATAGCGTTAAAAAGAGACCGCTAATGGACGCACCAAACCAAACACCAAACTGCTCTGGGTCTATAAACGCGCGAATCAGTGCCAGCAATACAACACCAAATAGCACCCAGCGCACCACCATTTTAGATTCTTTTAAACCCTGCCAAAACAGAGATAACAAATTTGATGGTGTGAAATGCTTTGCACTCACTTGAGACTTAACAGCTGGCCATAGTTTAAAGTTTTCATCGATTTCAGCATGAACCGGGTTTGCTGGTAAAACGCCCTTATTAACCAAAGCATCAAACAACCAACCACTCACCCAAGCAATCAACATAGAACACACAATAAACAACAAGGTAAATGGTAAACCAACCAAGGCCACCAGAATAAGCGTCAGCGTGAACGAGTTCCAAGGGCTCGCTATTAAAAACGCCATCACCTGACCAAGGCTAGCACCTTTACGATAAAGCCCCATGGCAACCATTAAAATGCCATGGTTGCACAAATCTAACAGCAACCCCGCCATGGTTGCCCTGAACACACCATTGCGACTACCGGGCTTTCCTAGTACCGCCATCACCATTTGATTAGGGATACGCCCCAATGCACCCACTGCTAAAGCACCAATGATAATACCCCACCACATGGTGTTCATCATCTCAAAACTGGTATGGGCCATGGTCGCAAATACGGCCGGTAATTCATCATGGGCAGATGACCCAAACCATAAAAATAGCGCATAGAATGTCACTACAAACGCAGCCGAGCCCCACATAATCCAATCAAATGATTGCTTTGGTGCACAGCACGATGATGCTGACTCTTGAGGACTTGGTTTTGGGCCGCAACACGATGCGCTTTCTTCTTTATGCTCATGGGCCGTCGAAGCGCAACTGGATTGCACGCCTGCGTTGTTATCATCACAGTGTTTTGACATATATTCTCCTAAGAACGCTAGGTTAATACGCTTGCCTTAAAACGCAATGCTCTTAATCAATAGACACACATATAAGGCTTAAACTTGAACTGTGCTTAGCATGATCTCTTATCCATCATTTTGCCACATAATCAGGCGAGTATTTGAGTAACTTATGACGCCTACCCTTACTATTGTTATAGGCAATAAAAAAGGCTGCCTGATGCAGGCAGCCTTTTATCCGTTCAAATCCAAGAGTATATTTAATCTCGTTAAAACCCACTCCTAACTTTGAAAATATTCTTAATGTTGCAGAATAATTGAAATAGAGCTCTTTCTCCATGACTTAAATCTCAGCACTACGCCCATAGCAACTACAAAATATAACATTATTAAACCTTAAATTATTATTCGCAGGGGTATTCAGATAAAAATAATGCCATCCCACCAGATGACATTTCACCCATAATTTCAGGCGTTAGCACAGCGTCGCAACCTAAAGCGTCTCTCTTTAGAGAAAACCCGAAATCAGCACCATATCTACCCTTTGGTAGATTGAACTCCACTTCTTTTAACCACGACTTCAATATCTCTATTTGTCTTGAAATTTCCTACTCTCCACTACAAAGGTCCGTTAAAGGATGCCTTTTTCGTCTTATTTAGAGTACTTATAATGAATGAAATTAATTGAATCTAAATGCCACTAGTAAATTATAAGCACACTAAAAAAATATTTAACGCAGAATGAATTATTTTGCGTTCATTCTTTATTCAGCTCATCACTCACTACTTTCAGTAGTAACTCTTGCTCAGCATTGGCTGGGCCTTCAGCTCTAGAGACCATAGATAACATCTCTAATAATGCATCCACATGATTACTCTTGAATTCTGCTTTAGTGGGCTTAAGTACATTTCTAACCTCAGAGGAAATATTCATTACATCTTTCAGCATATGTGATGAGGATGTGTAGTAATCCAATGCGACTGACTGATTTATGCCAAATTCCTTAACAAAAAGCGATGTTATTTCTTTTTTTTGCTCTCTAGTAACTTCGCCTTCAAGCCTTGCCATTGCGACGACAAGTAATGCTGCTGCTTCGATCGAACTCTGCAATCTATGAATCTCTTTTGTTCCAAGTTGCTTTTCCCAACTGCGTCTTCTCGCCCAATAAAATGGATTAAACGAATTAAGATCAACACCTGAGTTTTGAAGTCGATATAAAGCCCAAATAACGCCACCAACCGTGGTTATCAAACCTAATATAATATGCATTTTACTTCCATTGTTAAATTCCCACGATCTCATAACTCTAAAACAGATAACGTGATTTAATACACACAAAGAATTAATACGCTCTTGAATATAATTTATAAGGCATTAAACATTATAAATGTTCGTTAAAAGCGGACCTTGCTATTTTTTCACGGCCATTATAGAGCCTAAATTAAGATAGGGAAAATAAAAAACGGCCTCTTTTTAGAGACCGCTTTTTATTTCACTTCGACAGTAGACTAAACAACCAAGTACATTGGTTTTTTATTTACTCATCGTAACCCAATGTTGGTCGCAACCAGCGCTCAGCGGTTTTCATATCCCAGTTTTTATGGCCTGCGTATTCTTCAACTTGGTCTTTATCTATTTTACCCAATGCAAAGTAACGGGCATCTGGGTGCGCAAAATACCAACCACTGACTGACGATGCAGGATACATGGCAAAGCTATCGGTTAATTCACAACCAATTGCATTTGTGGCATCAAGCAAACTAAACAATGTGGTTTTTTCACTGTGCTCTGGGCACGCAGGGTAGCCAGGTGCTGGGCGAATACCTTGGTATTTTTCTGAAATAAGCTCTGCGTTATTAAGCGATTCCTCTGGCGCATAACCCCAGTGTTCTTGTCGAACATCACCGTGTAACACTTCAGCAAACGCTTCGGCAAAACGGTCTGCCAATGCTTTTACCATAATGGCGTTGTAATCATCTAGATTATCTTCGTAGTGCTTCGCTAAGGCATCGGCGCCTTGGCAGGTTACGACAAACCCACCCATATAATCGTTTACACCACTGTCTTTTGGTGCAACAAAATCAGCAAGCGAACGATATGGGCGCTCTGCTGGACGAGCCGTTTGCTGACGCAAGTGATACAGCACAGCATCGACATCTGAGCGCGAGTCGTCCTTATAAATTTCAGTCATGTCCCCTTCTATGGCTGCCGCTGGGTATAAACCGAGTACGCCATGACATTGAAAAGCTTTTTCAGCAATGATTTTATCCAGCATATCATTGGCCTCTTTAAACAATTTTGTCGCTTCTTAGCCCACAACATTGTCTTCTAAAATACCAGGGTATTTGCCGTGTAGCTCCCAAGTAATAAAGAACGGTGTCCAGTCGAAGTATTCACGAATTTTCTCAAGGGGATAATCGCGAATCACAGTATTGCCCAATTTTTTAGGCGTAACCGGCTCGTATGCTTTCCAGTCTAAGCCGCTGGTATTTTTACGGATCAGATCAAGCGCGGTAAATGCTTTTTGGCCACGCTTTTTCGCATTTTTATCACGAGCAGCTTGGTATTCTTCACGCAAATCTTGCACAAAGGTATTTTCGGTTTTACTTAATAAGGCACTGGCAACCGGCACCGACTTTGATGCATCGAGTACGTGCACGGTGATGCCGTCAAATTCAGGCTCGATCTTAACCGCCGTATGGATTTTAGAGGTGGTAGCACCACCAATTAATAACGGCTGTGTCATGCCACGCTGTTGCATCATTTGTGCAATGGTGACCATTTCATCGAGTGACGGTGTAATTAAACCCGACAGACCAATGATGTCTGCATTGTGTTTTTCAGCCGCGGCTAAAATATCTTCTGGCGGTACCATGACGCCTAAGTCGATGACTTCATAGTTATTACAACTCAGCACCACACCCACAATGTTCTTACCGATATCGTGCACATC
>JAWUXY010000158.1:0-13438 GCA_034111105.1 Bermanella sp.
CACTCGAGATAGGCATAACTGAAAGCCGATTGCCTTTTTGAATCAATGCTAAGTTTTTTAAGCGATCATCTTTTAATGCCAGTGTTTTAATGTGGGCAAGCTTAATAACGTGCTTGAATTTGGATTGATACGCCATATCAATGGCCAGCCATGTGTTTTCTGTTTGTGATTTTGTATCGAAGTAGTCGCTGTTTTTGTCCACTGCCAACGGGTCAGGGTAAGCATGACTGACCACCTTCATTACGCCAGCTATACCAATGTCTTTACAGCTTGAGTGATAAAAAAACGCTAAATCACCAGGCTGCATGTCGCGGATAAAGTTACGCGCTTGGTAATTCCTGACACCGTCCCAAGGTGCTGTCGTTTTTTGACGTAAGTCAGTTATCGAAAATTCGTCCGGTTCGCTTTTTAACAACCAATAGGACATTTCACACCTTTACAAATACATGGGTTTAGATACATATTAAGCCCTCAGCGTTACACTTATTACAACTGTGCACAATAATTGCGTAAGACATTACCAGTACTCGCTGCAAGCTGTGACTTTAGTCACGGTGTTTAATACCGAAACAGCCTAAAGTAATAACAACAATCACATTTAGGGATATACCTTAAGGCAACTTAAATTCTACAGGATGTAGAGTAACTGCCGGAGTCTAATAAAATGAAATCTCAACGTCCTGACTTAATGGTCATCATCAGTGTTGTCTTTGTACTGGGTGCCGTTGCTACAAGTTTAACGGCCAATAGCGATGATCAAACTGTACGCACGCAAGTTTCTCAGCACATGATTCGCTAAACGCTTTTTTGGTTAATGTTCGATTATCTTATTGTGTACGCATGTTTATCGGTGATGATGCCATCCAAAGGCACATCCCAAGATTCAATCGGTAACTGATTAACTTTTTGAAATTCATGGGCTAGGCCAATTAATTTGGGCTTACCCAGACCACTTTGTTTTAAAAATTCAAATGTGCGGTCATAAAAGCCGCCTCCCATGCCTAAACGCCCACCGGTTTCATCAAACGCAACGAGCGGCATAAACACCACATCTAATTGTTTTGCGGGTACTAGCGTATTGCGCTTTGGATCTGGCTCTAAAATTCCAAATTTGTTTTTGATCTTTGGGCCTGTATCAGGGGCAAAACAAAGGTGGCCATTTTTGGCAGGATGAAGGCTCGGTAAGAGAATGTGTTTGCTGCGGTAGCGGGCTTTTTCGGTTACGACAATAGGGTCCATCTCACCATCATTAGCAAGGTAGAGCGCAATATTGTGCGCGCGCTGAAACCAAGGTTGGCTAAAAACAATTTGACTTAAATTTCGAGCCGCTTGCAACTGCTGTTGCGGGCTCAATTGATTGCGCATTTTGCGCATGTGCTGGCGAATACTGGTGCGATCTAATAGGTCGTATTCGGTTGTCAAAATAGGGCTCTCCACTGTGCCGCTGTCAGAGAAAGGCCTTGAACCGAGAGGTCCAAGGTGGCGGTTCCAGAACTGAATCGGGCTTTCCGCTCAAGGCGGACATGCACTCCCTCAATGCCTAGGAACCTCCAAAATAATGATTAAGGCTCGAGGACTTCAACGACTGGCAAACACCCCAGAGAGCAAATAAATTATAACGCAGTTATCAGGTATTTACCGCACATTCTCTGGAATTAAAGTACACAAATTACCTTGATTTTTGCCTGTTTTTAAGATGCTAATCATCAAGGTCCATCTGCTGTTCTTGTGCCAAAGCGCTTTCAAGCTTGTTATTTATTTGCTTGATTTGGCTTTGCGTTGTTTCACTGCCGCAAGTGGCGTTTAAGTAATCATAGGCTAGGTTTAGCGCCGCCATAATGGCGACACGATCTGAGCCATATAAATTGCCCTTACCTTTGATTTCTCTCATGCGAGAATCTAATAGCTGGGCTGCACGCTCTAAGTCTTGGCGGTTTTCAGGCGGGCAGGCCACTAGGTACTCTTTGCCTAGCAGCTCTACACTCATTGTTGAGTCCGATTTAGTCATTCGGTTCGTGCTCCAGCAATTTTAAACGAGACAGCATTTCAGCAATCTTATTGCGCGCAAGTTCATTTTGCTGAAGCAAACGCTGGCGCTCATGTTGCCAAGATTCCGTCTCAGCTTTGAGCTTACGATTTTCGTCTTTGGTGCGCTGATAGACACTAATCAGCTCATCCAATTTTTTATTGATGTCTTTAAGACTTGGGGAATCCATTGTGCACCCTATTTGGCAGATGGGCTAAATATAATCTTGTGGCCTTGGTGGGTCAAATACAGCCGTGATACGATGGCGTATTTTAGTATGTATGAGCCTGCTTATGTCCAGTCCTGATAATCGTTCCGTCAAAATCTCCCGCTTCGATCTTTATAGCAATATTGCCTTGAGCCAAGGGGCATTGGCCTCCCCTGCCGCAATGCAAGGCTGGCTAACGGGTTACTTATGCACAGGCGCACGCTTAAGCAAAGAGCAATGGTTGGCCGAAAGCGCAGAATATCTTGCATTACCGGACGCTTGGAATGATAAGAGTAAATTACCTATCTTGGGGTTCTACCAAGATGAGTTAAAACAGATTCAAGGCCAAGATTTAGATTTTAAGCTATTAATGCCGAGTGACGAAGAAGAATTTGATGTACGTATGCAAGCATTTGCAGAATGGTCTAAAGGCTTCTTGGATGGCTTTGGTGCGTCGGGGCGGGTTGCCGAGGCAGACTTGGACGAAGATGTGATTGACATTCTTAAGCATTACGATGCATTTAGTTATGGCATCGAAGAAGAAGATATCGATGAAGATAGCGAGCGTCTATTTACTGAGCTTGTAGAGCATGCGCGTGTGACGGCTCTGTTTATGTTTTACCATTTTAATCAAGCACAGCAAGAACCTAAACTGCATTAATTTATAAGGTGGTTACGTTGAACTTTATCCAGCATAGAGACGCATTATTTAACAAAATGACGGATAACAGCTTGGCTGTCATACCGTCGGCTGATATTCATCTGCGTAACCGCGATGCGGATTTTGCGTTTCGTCAAAGCAGTGATTTGTTTTATTTAACCGGCTTTACTGAAGACAGCGCCTGCTTGGTTTTGCAAAAAAAAGAAGGTGTCTGTCGAGCCATTTTATTTTGCCAAGCGAAAGTAAAAGAAATGGAAATCTGGACGGGTTATCGCTTAGGGCCAGAAGCGGCCATTGATAAGCTCTGTGTCAGCGATGCATTTGCGATTACGGCATTGGATGAAAAATTACCAGAATTAATGAGCGACTGTGATCAAGTCTATGCTGCTTGGGGTCATGATAAAAAGTGGGACGCTCGCTTAATTGAAACCATAGAAAAGGTAAAACTCAAAGCCCGCACAGGCGTGCAGGCTCCGACTACCATGCATGCCATTGAGCCGTTATTGCATGAGCTGCGACTAATCAAAGACGATGCCGAAATTGAAACCATGGCAAAAGCGGCGAGCATCAGTGCTCATGCCCACATGGCAGCCATGAAACAAGTTAAGCCAGGTATGTTTGAATATCAGCTTGAAGGGACTATTCGTCACTATTGTTCAGATCAAGGGGCTCGCTTTGATGCGTATACCAGTATTGTAGGCTCAGGTGAAAACGCCTGCATTTTGCATTACACCCATAATGACCAGCAGATCAAAGATGGTGATTTGATTTTGATTGATGCGGGTTGTGAGCTTAACCATTACGCCAGCGACATTACCCGTACATTTCCTGCCAATGGACAATTCAACCCTGAGCAAAAAGCGCTATACCAAGTGGTGCTTGATGCGCAATTTGCCGCGATCTCGGTGGTAAAACCAGGTAATCATTTTAACCACCCTCATGAAGTGGCATTGCAAGTATTGACGCAAGGCTTGGTGGACTTAGGTCTGCTCGCAGGGGATGTTAAGAAACTCATTAAAGATGAAGCTTACAAACCATTCTATATGCATCGCACCAGTCATTGGCTGGGCATGGATGTTCATGATGTGGGCACTTATAAAATTGATGGCCAATGGCGAGCGCTGCAAGCTGGCATGGTATTAACCATTGAACCGGGTTTGTATATCGCCCCTGATGATGAATCTGTGGATAAAAAATGGCGCGGGATCGGTATTCGTATTGAAGACGATATTCTTGTGACGGCAGACGGTCATCGCGTGTTAAGTGAAGACGTGCCTAAGACCGTTGCAGACATAGAAGCATTAATGGCAGGCAATGCATGAATAAATCGTTCGATGTGATCATTGTTGGCGCCGGTATGGTGGGCGCTAGTTTGGCGTTGCTATTGCGTGAGTGTATGGCAAAAGGGTTATCGGTCGCATTAATTGATGAGCATGACGTCACGGCGACGCAGGGGCAGCAGCCAAGCTTTGATGATCGTACGACGGCATTATCGTTAGGCACACAGCGTATATTTGAAGGTATGTCGTTGTGGTCGGACACATCGTTCGCAGCAGAGGCAAACTTGGCGAGCGCTTGCTGTGCGATTAAGCACATACAAGTGAGTCAACAAGGCCAGTTTGGTCGGGTGCGTTTGCACGCTAAAGATGAGTCCGTTGAGGCATTGGGTCATGTTATCCCCAATCGCGCACTTGGTCAGGTATTGTCGCAAGCATTATTAAACACCTCCCAGCTTTCTATTTTTGCCCCAGCCAGTGTTGAGCGTTATGAAATGGGTGAGTCAGGTGCCTGTTTGCAGTTGCGCCAATCCGGTGAAAGCGTGTCATTAACCGCCCGCTTGCTGGTGCTGGCGGATGGAGTGAGTAGTGCAGGTTGCCAGCAGCTAGGTATTGAGCAGCATCGTCATGATTATGGGCAAGCCGCCTTAATTTGTAACGTGAGTTTTGATCGTCCCCATGACCATTGGGCCTTCGAGCGTTTTACCCGCGGTGGCCCTTTAGCGTTATTGCCTATGCAAGGTAATCGCTTTGCGCTGGTTTGGTGTATGCCTCATGAGCAAGCTCAACGTTACGCAGAATTAGATGACGTTGAATTTAATCAGCGCCTACAGCAGACCGTTGGGTTTGATAAAGGGCGTATTGTAAAAAGTGGTGATCGAGTTTGTTATCCACTGGCTCTGAGTCAGGCGGCAGAGCAAGTTCGCCGTAATCTGGTGGTACTGGGAAACGCCGCACATGGGCTACACCCTGTTGCCGGGCAAGGTTTTAATCTTGCGCTACGGGATACTAAAGAGCTGGCGAATAACATTGCACAAACGTTTCTACATCACGGTGCAGATCAATTAGGTGAACTTGCACATTTGCTATCGTACCAACGTGCCCAGACACAGGATCAAACCTTAACAATTGGTTTAAGTCATCAGCTGCCGACCCAATTTTCACAACCGGGCATGACATGGTCACTGATTCGTAGTTTAGGTTTAACCATGATGGATACACTACCGGTGGCAAAAACACTGTTTGCGCGCCAAGCGATGGGGTTAGTTGGTGCGACTGCCTCGTGGCAGCCTTGATAGCTTTTGGGATGTAAAAAAGTATGAATCAGCAGTTTGACGTAATCATTATTGGTGGTGGGTTAGTGGGTGCTGCGTTGGCGTGCGCGCTGAAAGATGCGCCTATTTCCATTGCACTTGTTGAGGCTCAAGCTGCGCCCTCTTTGAATTTGAACGCTTTGAGTCTGGATGATACCGACTTACGAGTGAGTGCATTAAATCGCGTCAGTGAGTTATTTTTAACACGTTTAGGTGTGTGGCAAGCATTGCCGCAAAAACGTTTAAGTGCCTACGATAAAATGCGTGTTTGGGATGGTGAGGGCACCGGGCATATTCAGTTTACCGCCAATGAATTAGCCGAAACTCACTTGGGACATATTGTCGAAAATTCGGTGACTAACGCGGCTTTAATGGCCGCCCTGTCACAACAAACCAATGTGCAGGTCTTTAATCCTGCAAAAGTCGAGAGCATAGAATCACTCAGCGCGGAACAAACGGGTTATTTATTGCAGTTGGACTCGGGGCAATTACTGCAATCGTCTATGGTTGTGGCAGCAGATGGCGCACGTTCTTGGGTCAGAGAATGGGCGCAGTTTGACATGCGTGAATGGGATTATGAGCATCATGCGTTGGTGTGTACGGTTGAAGTTGACACTCCACACGATGCCTGCGCATGGCAGCGTTTTACTGGAGATGGTGTATTAGCGTTTTTGCCGTTAGCCCAACCAAACTTGTGCAGTATTGTTTGGTCGTGCACTCAACGTCATGCTCAGCAGTTACTGGAATTAAGTGATACTGAATTCTTAGCGCAACTAACACGAGCGTTTGAAGGTACGTTGGGGGATGTAAAAGCCTGTGGTAAGCGTGTTGCGATTCCATTGCGTCAACGTCACGCCAAGCAGTATGTGAAAAATGGCATAGTGTTAGTGGGGGATGCCGCTCACAGCATTCATCCATTAGCAGGACAAGGTGTGAACCTTGGGTTTATGGATGCTTATGTGCTAGCAGATGAAATAAAGCAGGGCATCGCTCGCGGGTTATCCGCTAGCCATCCGCAGGTACTCGCACGTTTTGAACGTAGACGCATGCCTGAAAATCTTTCCATGATGGCGACCATGGAGGCTTTTAAGCGTTTCTTTGCCATTAAAACCCCAGCCATAAGATGGTTGCGCAACTGGGGTATGAGTAAATTGAATCGTGTTGATTTTATAAAAAATCATATTGTGCAACAGGCGATGGGCAGTAAACGAGAAATTCGTTAGCCCAGTCCATAGTTGTTTGGACTGATGCCCATTTCCGCAAAACTTTCTTTAAAGGTTTCTAGGTCATAATCATTTAGGCCTAGGTACTCCAATACCATTTTACCAATGTCTTGCCATTCTAGATCTTCTTCTTGGCGCCCTAACACTTTGTAGGTGCCGCAAATATGCTCAGCCATTTTTAAAATACAGGTCAGTGTGGTTTGATCATTCTCAACGGTTTGCTGACCAAATATGCGTTTACAGCTGTGATGCTCAGCAATGATGTCACAGAGTATTTTGGGCAGGTTCCATGATTTAGCGGTGTAATAGCCTATTACCGCGTGGTTTGTGTTGAGTTGTTGGTTTTCAAAGTCGATGATGCGGTTATAACCGCCACTGTAGCTTTCTTCTAAAACCGATAGGTAATTCGGGTAGCGACTCATAAGTAGCGGAACACCAACATTATGGAATAGCCCTAAAGCATAGGCATTATCAGGGTAGTTATACCCGACCTGTTTAGCGATGGTGGCACTGGTCATAGCCACATCCATTGCGCTGTCCCAAAAGCGTGTTAATGATTTGATGGTGTCATCGGTCATGGAGCTCTTAATACTGATGCCATTGACGATGTTCACCACACTGTTCATACCCAAAATACCAACCGCTTGTTGAATACTGGTGATTTCATTTGCTAGGCCATAAAACTGGCTGTTTACAACCTTTAATACCGTGCCAGCAAGCCCCACGTCTTGTTTTATGAGTTCAGCAATGCGGTTGATGTCGGGGTCGGGCATGACCTGTTCCATCTGTAGATCCACCATGATTTGAGGCTGCGGTGGAATGCTGATGCCCTGTAGGATCTTTTTGATTTGTTCTTCAGTCAGGTCAGACACGGATAGTGGCCTAAAAATGGTTATCTGATATTTAGTTTAGACAACATTTCGTATTTCCCAGTTATAATTAGCCCGTTTTGATACAAATCATTTATCCACAGGAATCCTATGACCTTACCCATTTTGCGCTTGCGAGCGAAAGAAGATAAACGCCTAAGACAGGGTCACGTTTGGATTTACAGTAATGAGGTGGATACAAAGGCGTCGCCATTGAAAAGCTTCACCTCGGGCGAGCAAGTTATTGTACAAAGCTCGCAAGGCAAAAATTTAGGTGTGGCTTATATTAATCCTAATAGTTTGATCTGTGCGCGCTTGTTATCTCGTCGTCCTAAGTTATTTGGTCGTGGCCAGATCATGCAAAAAATTGAAATGGCGCTGACTTTGCGTGAGGCTTGTTTTGACCATCCTCATTATCGTTTGGTTTACGGTGAAAGCGATGGTTTGCCTGGTTTAGTGGTTGATCGATTTGGTGATTATTTTGTTGCGCAAATATCCACCGCAGGAATGGAGGCGATGAAGCCACAAATTCAAGCGGCCTTAACCCGTATTTTTGAGATCAAAGGTTTGCTATGGAAAAACGATGGCAAAATGCGTGTGCAAGAAGGTCTTGAAGAATACGTTGAAGTGGCTGTGGGTGACGTGCCAAAAATGGTGCCGATGATTGAAAATGGAACCCAGTTTGAAGTGCCAGTTTGGGATGGGCAAAAAACAGGTTGGTTCTATGATCATAGGTTGAATCGCGAGCGTATTAACCGCCACGTAAAAGGTAAGCGTGTACTGGATATTTGCAGTTATGCTGGTGGCTGGGGTGTGCAAGCAGCGACCGCGGGTGCTGAGCATGTGACGTGTGTGGATGTTTCTAAGCAAGCGTTAGAGTGGGTCGAAAATAACGCCCAGTTAAACGCAGTACAAGATTCGGTTACGTGCATTAAAGGTGATGCGTTTACTGTAATGGAAAAATTGATCGAAGAAGGCCAGCAGTTTGATGTGGTGATCTTAGACCCGCCGGCGTTTATCCCTAAACGTAAAGATATTGCCGCGGGTGAGCGAGCGTATCAAAAGCTTAATCAATTGGGGATGCGGTTATTGGGAGCGGAAGGGGTTTTATTAAGTGCATCGTGTTCAATGCATTTGAGCGAAAGCAGCTTAGAAAATATGCTGATGCAAGCTGGTCGCCATCTTGACCGTCATGTACAGATTATAGAGCGCGGCAGTCAAGGCCCTGACCACCCCGTGCACCCAGCTATCCATGAAACTCGCTATATTAAAAGTTTAATGTGCCGTGTTGCATTTAATTTATAAAGAATGGCAGTTGGAATATGAAAGCATTAATTCAACGAGTTAAGTATGCGAAAGTTGAGGTTGCCGGTGAAACCATCGGTGAAATCGATCAAGGTATCTTAGTGTTGCTGGGTGTTGAAAAAGACGATACTCAGGATATTGCAGATAAGCTGTTAAAAAAACTGCTTGGTTATCGAATTTTTTCTGACGAAGACGGAAAAATGAATTTGAACGTGCAACAAGTTGCAGGCAGTGTATTGGTGGTATCACAATTTACGTTAGTTGCCGATACACAAAAGGGCACACGACCTGGCTTTTCAAAAGGTGCATCACCGCAGTTAGGTGAATCGCTTTATGATTATTTTGTGCAAAAGAGTTCAGGCTTAATAGCCACTCAAATAGGTCGCTTTGGTGCCGATATGCAAGTAAGTTTGCAAAATGATGGGCCTGTAACATTTATGTTAGAAGTGAATTAATTCTGTCTAGGCTTGATGAAAAAAGGCGATCATTTGATCGCCTTTTTTGTTTTCAGAATAAATGTTCCGGCGTGAAATCGTCGGTTCTATTATTTTCATTTGAAGGTTCATTAGAATACGGGTTACCAATCGCGGGTGGTTGTTCCATCTGTTGAGGAATGTTCTCTTGGCGAAAGGTTTCAAAAATGGCATTAGGTTGCCCAGGGTAAGCTCGGTTACCTGTATCAGGGTCAATTCTAATAGAGACCAAACCATCCGGTTGTTTAATTGGAGACTCAGGCACCCCTTTTAATGCGACTTTCATATATTCAACCCAGATTGGTAATGCTGTGTTGCTACCAAATGCCCAGCGCCCTAATGTTCTTGGGCTATCAAAACCAACCCAGACATTGGCAACCAGCTTACTGTTGTAACCTGAAAACCACGCATCTTTTTGATCATTGGTTGTACCCGTTTTGCCCGCTAAGTCATTGCGTTTAATTGCTAAGGCGCGCTTGCCTGTACCGTATCGGATTACATCTTTTAGCATGGTATACATTAAGTAGTTCACACGCTGATCCATAATGCGTGGTGCTAATGGTGGAAATTGCTGAATATACTCTTCAAGCTGCATTTGTTTTTGTTCTTTTAAGGCCGTGCTATTAATCTCACTATCGAATTCTGCACGTTCCAATTGCGTTTGCTCATCTTTATCCAGTCTTTGCTTAAATTCGGCAATACTTTTTAAGCACGATTCACACACAACTTTAGCTTCATGCTCAAATAACACTTGGCCTTCGTTATCTTCAATCTTGGTAATAAAATGTGGGTCCACTCGGTAGCCACCATTGGCAAGTGCATTATAGGCACTGGCCATTTCATATGGCGTTAAGCCTGAGCTACCTAAAGCAAGTGATAGATCTCGGTTTAGCTTTTGTTTTGGAAAGCCAAAGCGCGTCATGTAATTAATAGAACGACCAACGCCTGTACGACTTAGTACTCGAATCGATACAAGGTTTCGCGACTTGTAGAGTGCTTGGCGTAAGCGTGTTGGGCCGAAGAATTTACCACTGTAATTCTCAGGCCGCCAAATAGCCTCAAGGCTGTCATCTTCAAAAACTACAGGCGCGTCATTCATAATTGACGCAGGTGTCAGGCCATATTCTAAGCCAGCACTGTATACGAATGGTTTGAAACTTGACCCGGGTTGGCGGTCTGCTTGAGTGGCACGATTATATTTACTCAAATTGAAATCGTACCCGCCGACCATTGCTTTAAGCGCGCCGTTTTGAGGGTCAAATGATACTAACGATGCCTGCGCTTCGGGTTCCTGTGCCAACCAATAACCGTCATTAATTTTTTGGATCAATACGCGTTGACCGATACTGAATAATTGATCGGCTTGTTTGATTTCTGGCCCCAATTGATTCACCGACTTATAGGTTCTTGCCCACTGATAATGTTCAAATGGCATGACGATATCGGTTTCTTGATCTGTAGCAAGCTCAATAGATTGAGCTTCGGTATTAATAGCTGTTACGACAGACCATTCTAAATCACCGGGATTATTTAAATTCTTAATTTGCTCACGCCAATTGTGGATATTTAAATCTTTTGGGCTAGGGGGTAAAAAAATTGTTTTATCGACAATGGGACTAGGGTCGTTAGGTTGCCAAATATTCGGGGGAATATTAACAGGGACATTTTGCTGTTCGGCGAGAATAAAGGTATGTAATACTTTTTTCTCTGAGCGCAGCCCATGTTTGCGGTCATAATCTTGTAAACCTTCACGAACAACCTTCTGAGCTGTAGTTTGTAGCTCGCTGTGAATGGTTGTCGTGACACTATAGCCTTTTGTATATAAATCATCAGGAAAGCGATCAACCATTTGTGCGCGCACCAGTTCTGCAACGTAAGGTGCTTCAGTTTCGGTTGCCAGGCCGTGATATTTTGCGCTTATAGGCTCAGAGCCAGCTGAATCAAACTCTTCTTGTGTTATGAAGTCCGAAGTAAACATACGAGCCAAAACATAGTTGCGACGGTAAATCGCTCGCTCTGGATTGTTGATTGGATTAGCGGCGCTCGGTGCTTGGGGTAAGCCAGCAATCATGGCAAGTTGTGCCAGTGATAACTCTTGTATCGATTTACCGTAATACACTTGGGCCGCAGATTCGACACCGTAAGCGCGTTTGCCCAAATAAATCTTATTAACATACAGCTCTAGAATATCTTTTTTGCTTAATTCTTGTTCAATATGTAACGCCAGTAAGATCTCTGTAAATTTACGCGTGAAGGTTTTGGCGCTGCTTAAATAATAGTTTTTAGCGACTTGCATGGTGATGGTACTACCACCAGAGCGTTTTTTACCCGTGGTGATGAGTTCATAAGCCGCACGAGCAAGACCTTTAAAATCAATACCGATATGTGTATAGAAATTTTCATCTTCTGCTGCAATTAATGCATTGTAGAATTGTTGTGGCACATCGTCGTAGGAAACAGGCGTTCGACGCTTCTCGCCATACTCGGCCATAAGCTTGCCGTCACTGGTATAAATACGAAGTGGCGTTTGTAATTGAATGTTTTTTAAACTTTCAACAGCAGGTAAGCTAGGTGCTAGGTATAAATAGACACTTGAGACCCCTAAAATAAGACTAAATATGCCAGCGGCGCCAACTAAAATCAAAAAACGCAAAACAGGTCGATTTTTTTTCATCATAAAATGCTTAAAATGCTCGTTTACCCAGTAATTATGGGGTGTTGCCATTATAAATGGTTTTTGTTCTTTTCGCAGGATTGTGCTTATAATGCTTTAATATTCATGCATTTTGGCATTTTTCCGCCTTCTATGCTGGATAAATTAAGGAATAGCAGTGCTAGCCAATCTATTTAAAAAGAAAAATAAGGCAGTCCTCGGGGTCGATATTAGCTCAACCAGCATCAAATTAATTGAACTTGCTGAGCAAAACGGTCGAATGCAGGTTGAAGCCTACGCATCAGAGCCCCTGCCAGAAAACTCCGTGGTTGAACAAGCCATTAACGATGAAGAAGCCGTCGGCGGTGCTATTAAGAAAGCATTGTTGCGATCGCGTACGGGTGTTAAACGTGCAGCGGTTGCCGTGGCTGGCTCGGCTGTTATTACTAAAGTCATACAGATGGGTGCCGGCTTATCTGATGATGAGATGGAACAGCAAATCACCTTAGAAGCTGATCAATATATTCCTTACCCTCTTGAAGAAGTTGCGATGGACTTTGAAGTTCAAGGTGCGGTTGAGGGGGATGATCAGCGTGTCGATGTACTGCTAGCGGCCTGTCGAAAAGAAACCGTTGAATTAAGAGAAGACTCAATCGAGATTGCTGGTATTGAGTCCTCGGTTGTAGATGTTGAAGCATTTTGTATTGAGCGTGCCTTTCAGCTTTTAGAGTCTCAGCTAGAAGGCGAGCAAAAAGAGACCGTAGCTATTGTGGATATTGGCGCCACTATGACCACGTTGAACGTGTTAAATAATGGCAAAATTATTTATACCCGTGAACAAATGTTCGGTGGCCAGCAATTAACAGAAGAAATTCAGCGTCGCTATGGTATTAGTGCACAAGAAGCGGCTCGAGCTAAGTTAGAAGGCGGCTTGCCAGACGATTATGCGACAGAAATATTAACACCATTCAAAGAGTCCGTTGTTCAACAGGTAAGTCGGTCTTTGCAGTTCTTTTATAGTTCAAGCCAATTTAATGATGTTGATTACGTGATATTAGCTGGCGGCACGTCCTCCCTAGACGGTTTAGCTCATTTGGTTCAAGACAAAATTGGCACACCTGCGATTATTGCCAATCCTTTTGCTAATATGACATTAGGGTCAAAAGTAAATGCACAAATGTTAGCGAATGATGCTCCTGGATTATTAGTGGCATGTGGCTTGGCCATGAGGAGTTTTGATTAATGGCAAAGATTAACCTCAGACCGTGGCGAGAAGAGTTACGTCAAGAGCGTCAAAAAGAATACGTGGGTGTGTTAGTGCTTGTGCTTATGGCATCGCTTTCTATTTGGTGGTTTACAAGCGGTGCTTACGACAGTGCCATAGAGGCACAGCAGTATCGTAATCAATACGTGCAAAAGCAAACATCTGC
>JAWUXY010000159.1:0-7307 GCA_034111105.1 Bermanella sp.
TACCGGTTACGTCGATATTTTCGCTATAAAAGGCAATGTATTGTGTGTCATTAGCGATATCTAAATTGCCTAAGGTGATTTTTCCTGTGCCTGTCCCTGAGTTAGGGTCTGTTAGTAGCACGTTATCGTCATTAAGTCCTAGTGAGAATGTGGTAGCTAAAAACCCTTGTGTATCAATGACTGCATTTTGTCCAAAGGTAAAGCCATTGTTGTTTACTAAAAAAACATGACCATTGGCTTGAATGGAGCCGAAAATTTGAGATGCCGAACCACTAATATTATTAACAGCAACTGAATCTGAACCTTGCTGGTTGAATATTACACTTTCATCTAAAGCTAAATCAAAGCTCGTCCAATTTAGAATGGCATGTTTATCACCTGTTAAATCTACATTAGTGATTGACCCATTTAGATTCACCCTTTTATCATTTGATGCTGGTGTTGCGAAGGAAATACTGCTATTTGCCATGCTAATCGCAACTATTAAGGCCGTTAAAGATAGAGGTTTTTTTCGTTTGGAATGATTCATATTAAAAACCTCTATCAAAATTAAATAATACTTCAAATTTATTAGCACTGGATTCGCCTACGTCTTTTAATGGCATAGCCAATTCAATTTTACTACTGAACTTGCCGTCTTTTATAAACTCGGCATAACCACCAATTGATGCCATTTCGGCTTCGCCTAGTACATCTCGGTTGGGTTCTAAGCGCTTTCCTTTACCGTAATCAAAAAAAGTTGCTAATTTTAAACTGCTGATGGGTAAAATAAACTTACTGGCATTGGCTTTGCCTGAGATCTCTAAGGTGGCAATGGATGATCGATCAGCACTAAAATCAGATGTGCTATAACCCCTTACAGAGCTTGCGCCGCCTAAATTGGACAATTCAGATGATAATAAAAGATCATCTGTATGTTGAAATCTCAACTTGGTGAGTAGTTGGTAAGGACCAATAGCTTGGTTGCGCATGAGTATGAGGTTGTATTTGGTAAAATCCATTGGCGCTTTATTTAGCGATGTACCGGTGCGGCTGATTTTTGCATCATTATTATCATGTGCACCTGCAACGCCTGGTAGCCCTCTGTGTATATCTAACTGTACGGCACTGGCAGATGGACTACCAATATGGTCATTCCATTGTAAGGTTGAAGTGACAGTGGCAATTGTCAAACTATCTTCAATTTGTGCACGATTATTTTGAAAGCTTGTGGCTTGTTTTTTACTTAAGGTTAAGCCGCCGTTTAGCTGCAGATTATTTTTTAAAATAAAATGTTTGCTGATACCTACATAGGTTGTGTCAGCTTCACCATCAATTTTTGCTAATTTAAAATCTCCCCCTACCGAGTACTGTGATTCTTGGTAGCCAAATCGTGTGATAATCCCGTGACGAAAAAATTGACTAAGCCAGCTGGTACTGAAATAAGGCGACCACCTAAACGAATAATTAGCACCAATGTATAAACTGTTAGCGGGGTCTATTGTGGCCAGTAAATTTAAGCTAAGTCGATCGGCCATATCTGCGATGTTATATACATCAGCCGATAACATGCCACGCATGGACCCTGTGTATTCGCTGCCATAGTTATCAAAACTAAAATTAAAATCCGTTACTTTTTCTTCTGTAACAAAAATATCAATTTGTGTGTTACCAATATCATCCCCTTGCCTAAATTGAGATTTAACAGTGACACCAGGGTATTGGCTGAGCTCCAATAGTGATGATTCGAGCGTTGATATATGCGTAGGCTGACCAATGATATCTTGAAAAGGACGTGTTAAGCGTTCGCCAGAATAATGGTCTTGTTTATGGGCGGTAACTTTTTCAAGCTTCCCATACACTATATCTAGATAAAGCGTATTATTTTTAACACTTTGCTCAGGAAAATAGACTTTAGATAATATGTAACCTTTTGAGCGGTAATAATTAGTGAGCTGATCTGATAATTGATGGAGACGGTCAATGGTATAGCGTTGATTATTTTGCTTTAAATCGGCAGCGATTAAGGCTTCAATTTGTTCATGATTAATTTCGTTAGGCTGGTTTTCTTTTAATTTGGCGATATCAAAATTACGTATGGTAACGACAGGATTAGAATCCTCTCTGTTACTGCTTTGTACATCTTTGTTTTTGAATACGGCCGAATCATCACTCTCAAAATAGTGATTGATAGGCTGAGCATTAACATAACAGCTCATTGTACTAATAACAAAAAGATATAAGGGTAATTGATTTCGAACGGTTGGCCAGCTAGTCACATCACGATCCTGTAATTAGTACTAACGAACAAATATGAAAAGTGGAGAGATGATATAAAAAGCATCCTGCCTTTATGAGTAAGACGTCATATCTTACAAACGACTTTTCAGAAATCCTTGCTGTTAGTCGATGGATTTGCTATCAATGCCGCCTGAATATTCTCAACGCAATTTCATTAGCAAATCGTAAAATTTGACGCAGTATATAGACTGAAAATTTGCTTTTCAAACTAAATTACAAGGAGTAAGACGTGGTTAACATTGGAATGGAAAAACTCATTGAAAAGCTAAGCCCTTTGATGAAACTCTCGCTTGAAGAAGCTGCTCAGTTAGCGGTTTCGCAAGGGCATTTTAATATCGAAATTGAGCACTGGGTCCTTGCAATATCAAAACATCCCCATACCGATCTATTAGAGCTGATTAAAAAGAACCCGGATTCTGATGAAGGAATCCTTATAAATCAGCTTGTAAATACAGTGCATGACTTTCAGTCGGGTAATACTCGCTCTCCAGCATTTTCAAAAAATTTACTTGAAGCATTAAATGATGCTTGGTTGGTTTCGTCAGTTGAATTTGATCGCCAAGATATCACGTCAGGCCATTTACTTATTGCAGTACTAAAGCATGGTGGGTTGTTGCATCAGTTAGGTCGCTCATGCCCTGAATTTTATAAGTTGTCAGTTAATGAGATAGAAAGACTGGCAGATAAAGTTATTGGCTCAACAAGTGAAAGCGCTGTTTTAGCAGAGGCCGGTGCAAATACGATACAAGGTCAAAATCAAAACATACACGCGGCTCACCTAGATCGATACACGCAAGATTTAACGGCAAAAGCGGCTCGCGGTGAAATTGACCCGGTTATTGGCCGTGATGCAGAAGTCAGGCAGTTGATCGACATCTTGCTTAGACGCCGACAAAACAACCCCATTCTGACAGGTGAGCCGGGCGTCGGTAAAACAGCCGTTGTTGAGGGTTTGGCTAATCGTATTATTGGAAATGATGTGCCAGACCCGTTAAAAGGTATTCGTTTGTTATCGTTGGATATGGGCGCGCTTCAGGCTGGTGCCAGTGTTAAGGGCGAGTTTGAAAAGCGCTTAAAAGCCGTTATTGAAGAAGTGAAAACGTCACCAGAGCCGATTATTGTTTTTATAGATGAGGCTCATACGTTAATCGGAGCTGGTGGCAGTGAGGGCAAGGGAGATGCTGCCAATTTATTAAAGCCTGCGCTAGCCCGTGGTGAGTTTAGAACCATTGCCGCCACAACATGGGCAGAGTATAAAAAATATTTTGAGAAAGACCCTGCGCTGACTCGTCGCTTTCAAGTAGTGAAAGTAGATGAACCCGATGAAGATACCGCTATTGATATGATGCGCAGCATGGTGCACGCATTAGAGGAGCATCATGGTGTGAGTATTCTAGATGATGCTATTGAAGCCAGTGTGAAACTTTCATCTCGATATATCCCATCAAGACAGTTGCCCGATAAATCAGTTAGCTTATTGGATACCGCCTGTGCCCGGGTTGCACTTAGTCAGGGCGCGACACCAGAAGCCGTTGAAATTCAACAGCGTATTATTGAGCAAGCAATCACTAACCTTGCCTTGCTTGGCAAAGAGCAGGCCGCTATTGGCGGCTTAGAAGAAAAAATTGCTGAGTATGAAAATAAAAAATCGGAAGCTGAAAAGAGTCTTACTGAATTAGAAGCCAAATGGCAGCAAGAAAGTGAACTGGTAACAAAAATAAAAGAAGCCAGATTGAAAGCAGAAGCATCCAGTATTATATCGCCTATGTATGAGGCACTTAAAGTGCTGCAAGGACAGAGTCCTATGGTGCATCTTGATGTGAATGCTGAGGCGGTTGCATCTATCGTCGAAAGTTGGACAGGGATACCGGTTGGCAACATGGTATCAGATGAAATAGAGGACCTATTGATCCTAGAGGAAAAGTTAAAGCAGAGAGTCGTAGGGCAAGACCATGCTATACAAAAAATAGCCCAAGCCGTGCGTATTTCACGATCAGGCTTAACCGACCCGCGTAAACCAGTTGGTGTATTTATGATGGTGGGCACATCGGGCACGGGTAAAACCGAAACGGCACTGGCATTGGCGGATTATCTTTATGGTGGTGAGCAAAATCTTATTACGATCAATATGTCTGAATTTAAAGAAGAACATAAGGTATCCATGTTATTAGGTGCCTCTGCGGGTTATGTGGGTTATGGGCAAGGTGGTGTGCTCACTGAAGCGGTACGTAAAAATCCTTATAGTGTTGTGCTATTAGATGAAATGGAAAAAGCCCACCCGGGTATTCAAGATGTATTTTACAATCTGTTTGATAAAGGCACGATAAAAGACGGCGAAGGTCTCGATATCGACTTTAAAAACACTTTAATCATTATGACAACCAATGCAGCAACCAATGCAATCTCCCAGTACTTTGGCAAAGATGATGTAAATGAAGAGCAGCTGCTCGAAGATATCAAACCAGAGTTATTGGAAGACTTTAGGCCTGCATTCTTAGGACGCTCGACAATCGTGCCGTACTTCCCGCTGACAGAGGATGTTTTACAAAAAATAATTGAAATCAACCTTAGCAAAATCAAGACACGCTTAAAGGAAAGATACAAAGCAGATGTCAGCTTTTCATCTGATACTATGCAATACCTGCTAGATAAATGTACTGACCCTGATACTGGTGCACGTAATGCCGAAAACGTCATAAATAAATCCATATTGCCAGCGGTATCTAATGCGTGTTTACAGGCATTGGTGGATGGTAATGAAATTAACCAGTTATCGGTTAAGTTGGTGAGGGGAGAGTTTGAGGTGGCTGTGGATTGATGGGAAATGATGATCTGATTATAAAGAAAGGAGTTAAATTCTATTTTTTAGAGTTTATAGGCTCACTTGTACTTTTTGTTTTTTTAGGGTTTCCATTTTGGATGCCATTGATATTTATAGTTAACGATATGATGGCTAATAATAATCCTCTAATAATGTATATAGTGGGAAATAAGGGGAGTGCTATGGTTGTTGCTGAAACAATTATTAAGTATTCATTTTATTTTATTCCCAGTGCTGTTTTACTGTATTGGTATAAAACTAGCGATGAGAAACAAAAAAATAATATAGTTGATTTTACGATTTCTTCAGATGATGAATATAAAACTAATATTAGCTGGAAAGCAAAAGGTATAACGGGGAATCCGTCTAATAATAAAAAATGGGTGTCAATTAAACCTGGTGTTATGACGTTTAAAAGTACTCATAAATACCAAGTTTTCACTTATCCAGTTTTTTTAGTTGGACTTGTTTATAGCTTGACTTATGCGTTTTCGAATGGCGGTGTGTTTTACTTTTTTATGAATTATGGTTTTTTGACATTGGTTGCTGCCCTAATGTTAAATGGTTTATTTTATATTTTGGGGTTGAGTGGCCTAGTGGTAAGTATCAATAAAGGTATATTTCAGGTCGGTGTTGACACAATTAAGATTGAACAAGTGGAAGCAATACAAGTTTTAAGAAAACGCCAGTCTCATAGTAATGGTGGGGAGCTTTATAATGTTTATGAAGCCAATATCATATATTTAGGTGGTCAGCGTTATAATTTTTTAAATCATGGTGATTTATTCGAATTAACTGAGCAAATTAAGCAAATAAATAAATATTTAAGCGTCAAAGTGGTAGTTGACGAGAATACGATTGATGATATTAAAAAACATAATCAAGAAGCAATATTTAAAAAATAGCGATGGATATGAAGTATGGATTGTTATTTAGTTTCGTGAATTCAACTCGTAAGTGCAACATTAAGGTCTGAATGAGGAGTAAGTTAGGGTAACCTCTCTGCTTTTCGTTCCGGCAAGAATGACAGGCATTATGAGAAGCTACTCCCAACTTACTGAAGAGCAAAGATACCAGATTTATGAAGATCACACACAAGGTATTTCACAAACTGAGATCGCCGAAAAGATTGGTGTTAATAAGTCGACTATATCCAGAGAGTTAAAACGGAATACCGGGCTGCGAGGGTATCGCCCTAAACAAGCACATCAACTGTCTAAAAATAGAAAAGCCACTTGTTCGAAGGTACGCATAACCGTTCATCATTGGATGCGTATTGAAGCGTTGATTCGTGAAGACTGGAGCCCTGAGCAAATCAGTGAATGGTTATTTCTGAATGAAAGCATTCGGGTCAGTCATGAATGGATATATTTGTACGTTTATCAAGATATGCGTGAGGGTGGCGACTTACATAAACATCTACGCAGTCAAAAAAAGCGCAGAAAGCGCTACGGTAGTTATAGCACGAGAGGACAGCTAAAAAACAGAGTATCCATTGACGAGCGCCCGCTAGTTGTTGATTTAAAAAGCCGCTTTGGTGATTAGGAGGCCGATACCGTAACGGGTCAGCAATCAGGCCCAAGGTTGGTGACATTGGTTGAACGAAAAAGTCGCTTTACTCTGATTGGGCTGGCAAAAGATAAAAGTGCAAAATCTGTAACACAAACGATTAATCGAATGTTAGAGGGTTTCCATGATCGAGTTAAAACAATCACTTATGAGAATGGAAAAGAATTTTCTGGCCATGAGTCTATCGCAAAATTTAGTGGCTCTAAGGCCTATTTTGCGCATCCATACAGCTCATGGGAGCGAGGATTAAATGAAAATACGAATGGATTATTAAGGCAGTACTTTCCAAAAGGATCGGATTTTTCAGTCTTAAGAGACTCAGATATTAAGATTGGAATGGAGAAACTAAATAATCGTCCAAGAAAATGTTTGGGGTTTAAAGCACCAAATCAAGTATTTTTAAAGATCAACCCACCTGTTGCACTAGTGAGTTGAATCCGCGAATGAAAAGTAACTTAAATTTAATAATATATATTATTTTATTAACGTATATATTGGTATTGCAATTTCTTTATTATTTAAATGATTTCTAGAGATATGGATAGCTCATTTCCATTTTCATGAATATGGCAAGGAAATACTTTACCTGGAATTAATTTAGATAAATCGTTTTTATTTATTTTCTCAGTTAAGCTCA
>JAWUXY010000160.1:0-11411 GCA_034111105.1 Bermanella sp.
AGATCAATTACTTGGCGCAAGTGCTGGAGAGTTGTTAGCAGAAGACTTACGCATGGCGCAAAATGCACTCAATGAAATTACTGGCGAGTTCACCAGTGATGATTTACTGGGCAAGATCTTTGGTAGTTTTTGTATTGGTAAGTAAGTATGTTACATAATGTTTGTTGCAAGATTTTCTTATTCTAGCTAGTCTAAAAATGATTCTTTATAAATGGATTATTTGGATCAGATGAATAATAAGAAAAAACTGGCAGTAAATGACCAGAAAGATTCAATTCCGTTTTCGTATGAAGGTGTTGATCCGCTAACCCCTTCTGGCTCCCCTGAAATAGTTATAGGTATTGTTGGCCCTATAGGTGTTGATAGACAGAGAGTTACTAATACTATTAAGGCTGAATTAAAAGAATATAGTTATAAATCTATAAAGATAAAATTATCTACATTAATGCAGTCTCTTTCTGAAATAAAGTTACAAACTGAATTTGAAGACGAGTTTGAACGAATAAATTATTTGATGAATGAGGGGAATAATTTAAGAGCCAAATCTGAGATGGGTGATGCTTTAGCATTATTGGCAATACTTAAAATTCAAGAAGAACGTGAAAGACTTAATATAGAAGATAACAAACAACCTAATGCTGCACGTGAAAAAACAGCGTTTATTCTTGATTCAATAAAGCACCCTGATGAGATATCTACATTAAGAGCTACCTATGGACAAGGCTTTGTATTAATTTCAGTTCATGATAGAAGGGCAAATAGAGTCGAGAATATTGCAAAAAGAATTAGTGATAGCCGGAAAGACCCTCAAGGTTCAATGAAAGCAAGACCTGATGCTGAAACATTAATTTATAGAGATGAAAAAGAACATGAAAGATTTGGCCAAAATGTTCAATCTTGCTTTCCTAAGGCTGACTATTTTGTAGATTTAAATTCAAATTCCAAGTCTCTTGTTGTTCAGTTAGATCGTTTTTTTCAAATTTATTTCAATAACCCATTCATAACACCAACTAAAGATGAATGGGGGATGTTTCATGCAGAATCCGCATCTTGGAGATCTGCTGATTTGGCAAGACAGGTAGGATCTTCTATATGTGGTGATGAAGGGCAGGTTCTTGCTTTAGGGTGTAATGAAGTTCCTAAAGCTAATGGGGGTCTGTATTGGGAGGGCGATAAACCTGATGGTAGAGATTTTCAGTTTGAATATGATCAAGGCGCCGAATTAAAGCACTTAATGCTTGCTGAAGTATTTAATAGACTGAAGGAAAGTGGTGAATTTAGTGAGGAAACAAATGATAAATTCAAGAAACTAATAGAGAACTCTATATCAGGTAAAGATGATCCGATTTTAAATGGGTTACAAGCGCTAAATGTAATTGAGTATGGGCGTACAGTTCATGCCGAAATGGCCTCTTTAATGGACGCTGTTTCTAGAGGGGTGAGTGTTAGATCCTCCACAATGTATGTTAATACTTTTCCATGCCATATATGTGCAAGACATATAATTTCATCAGGGTTAAAAAGGGTTGTATATATTGAGCCTTACCCTAAAAGCTTCACAAAAAAACTGTTTTCAGATTCAATATCTGAAACTCCAAATAATAAAAAGGTTTTGTTTGAGCCATTTATCGGTGTTGCTCCGAGATTGTATCAGTCAGCCTTTAAATTAATCACTAAAAGAAAATCTAAAGAAGGTAGAATCGTTGATTGGAAGAAAGGCACGGCTAATACAAGATTAAAACGATTTGTTACTTCTTATATGGCCATTGAAAATCAGATAGCTAGTAGTTTAATACCAAAAATGATAGAGAAATTAAAAGGTAAATAATATGACACCTTTAAACCTAGAAAATAGAATTAAAAAGTCTCGAAAGGCTATTCAAGACTATCCAGAATGGGCTAGAAATGGATGCAAATTTCAAGGTGGCGGTGTCTTGAGGTCTGTAGAGGCTAGTGAGCGCTCTAAACCATCGAAAAAATAAATTTATAAACCTTAAAACGCAGCATTTAAGCTGCTTTTTTTTATGCACGAGAAAAAATTTACTGATAAAACTCAGGTGAATGCTTAATCGTTTGATTTTGTTCAATATCGTGTTGAATCCAAAACTGGGCATTCTCATCGTTTACGAACTGTTCAATTTTTTCCATTGCAGCAAGTGTTTGTTCTTTATCAAAATTAAAAGAAGGCACGCGTCTGTGCACGCGATTTTTTGTGAAGTGGTAAAGGTCACCTGATAACACAATAGGGCCTGTCTCATCTAGGTTAACAAACAGCACCTGATGCCCAGGGGTATGACCAGGTGCGGTTTTAATCACAACCTTACCATCACCAAACACATCGTAATCACCGTTTAATACTTTAATTTTACTTTTATCTAATTGCTCATAACTTGCAGGGTTAAACCCAAATTTAGTTGGGTCTTCACCAAACGCTGCGTCGTATTCAGCTTGTTGTATCAATAGCGATGCGTTGCCAAATAAATTCGCGTTGCCTGTGTGGTCGCCATGAAAGTGAGAGATAGCAATAAAGTTTATGCTGTCAGGGTTTACATCTATGGCCGCGAGTTGCTCTGATAATGGATGAGTAACGGTTAATTTTAATTTACCGCCAAATGCTTCAATCCCTTCAGGACCAAGTGCGTCTGCTAATCCTGCATCCCAAATCATGGACCCTTTTTTATGTTGGATAAGGTAACAACTATCAGTGAGGTGTTTGGTCTGGCCTTCATCAACACCGGGAGAGAAAATAGAAATGTCTCTCACTTCAACATGGCCGCAATCAAATACATGCAACGTTAAATCGGGTTCATTAGAACTGCAGGCACTGAGTAGCACGGTTGAAAAAAGCGCTAATGTAAATGGTTTGAATTTCATAACGTATTCCTTACGAATGCTAATGCTGAACAAAAGCGTATTGTGTGAAATTTTTTGGCGGTTGTTATGTGAAAGATGAATGAATATTAGATTCATGTCTATCTATCCACAAAATATAAACTGTTAGTAAAGTGTTGATAGCCTTTTACTAACCTATTGATGACTTAAAGCCATATGACGATTCATTCAAAATAATTGAGGCAAAAATCGCCGATAATGGATTAAAAAGAGCCTGTGTATAAGCTGTTAGTTAGTGTGGGTAAGTATAAAATTAAGCTGTGGATAGTTGTATTTAGACCTGAAAAACCTAGGTTATCTCAAATTTGTGGATAACCATGATTATTTACAGATATGCACACTGGTTTGTGATCCTTGAATTTTGATTATTGAGTGTGGATATATTTATGCATCACAAAAAGGTCATAAGTTATTTATCCACAGATTGCCCTGTAGATAAGTTGGGGGTAACTTCTATACGGCCATTTATAGTGGTGTAATCAAGGCCTATAATGCGATTAAGAACACCAAGAAAGCTGGTCATATCATCTGGCGTGCTGATAAGGGTATCAATGCTGGCACCTTGGGGCATAAGGGCCATGGCTCTTTCTTGGCTATCACCACCGGGTATTTGTAAAAAGAGAAAATTGAAGTTTTCTGCGTGGGCCATAAAGGTTGAGTCAGTGGTACGCAAGCCTGAGCAACCTGTTAATAGACTAAAAGCTACGATGCTAAGAATGAAAGGTTTCATATTTGTTGCCTAGTAAAGTGGGTGCCAAGTCAGTTTAACGAGATACGCGCATTTTAATCCATGCTTGTACCAGATAACCGCTATCTGTAGCCCGTTGTGTCTAGCGTATAAAGCCCCCTATCTATATAATGCCCGCCCTGGTGAATTTTTGAGCAATAAATAATCAGGTTATTGCTCTTTTGGTATGTGCAGAGGTAATTACGTGGATTTTCCAAAGCGTTATGACGTGATTGTAGTGGGCGGCGGCCATGCTGGTACCGAGGCCTGCTTGGCGGCTGCACGCATGGGGTGTAAAACCCTATTAATCACCCACAGCATTGAAACGGTTGGGGTAATGTCATGTAACCCGGCCATTGGTGGTATTGGTAAGTCACATCTAGTGAAAGAAATAGACGCTTTTGATGGCGCGATGGCGCGCGCCACTGATAAAGGCGGTATTCAGTTTCGTACCCTAAATAGTCGTAAAGGCCCTGCGGTACGTGCGACCCGTGCCCAAGCAGACCGTGCGCTGTATAAAGCGGCGATTCGCGAAATTGTGGAAAACCAGCCTAATCTTGAGTTTTTTCAACAAGCTTGTGACGATTTAATTGTCGAAGGCGATACCGTAAAAGGCGTGGTGACTCAGGCAGGCATAAAAATTTATGCAGACTCTGTGGTGTTAACCACAGGAACGTTCTTGGGTGGCGTTATCCACATTGGTTTGGATAACTACCAAGGCGGTCGTGCGGGTGATCCACCATCAAATGCCCTTTCTCAGCGATTGCGTGAACTGCCATTTAATGTGGGTCGTTTAAAAACTGGCACCCCTGCCCGTATTGATGCGCGCAGTGTGGATTTTTCTGTGATGCAGCGCCAACCGGGTGATGCCATTACGCCTGTGATGTCGTTTATGGGGAGTCAAGCCGACCACCCAGAACAAGTCGATTGTTTTATTACCCATACAAATGAAAAAACCCACGACATCATTCGTGGTGGTTTAGATCGTAGCCCAATGTATTCAGGGGTTATTGAAGGCGTAGGCCCACGCTATTGCCCGTCGATAGAAGACAAGGTCATGCGTTTTGCCGACAAAACATCGCACCAGATTTTTGTTGAGCCAGAAGGTTTATCCACACATGAGCTTTATCCGAATGGCATTAGCACCAGTTTGCCTTTCGACGTGCAGGTGGCGCTTATCCACAGCATGAAAGGGTTTGAAAATGCGCACATTACCCGCCCAGGTTATGCCATCGAATACGATTATTTTAATCCACAGGATTTAAAACACAGCTTAGAAACCAAGCATATGAATGGTTTGTTCTTTGCTGGGCAAATTAACGGTACAACCGGTTACGAAGAAGCGGGTGCACAAGGCTTATTAGCTGGCACAAACGCAGCACTTCGTAGCATGGAAAAAGACGCTTGGTATCCTCGTCGTGACGAAGCCTACTTGGGCGTACTTGTGGATGATTTAATCACCATGGGCACAGATGAGCCTTATCGAATGTTTACCTCCCGTGCCGAATACCGTTTAATTTTACGTGAAGATAACGCCGATTTACGTTTGACCGAAAAAGGCCGTGAGCTTGGCCTAGTGGGCGATGAGCGTTGGGCGGCATTTTGCATAAAACGTGAAGCCATTGAGCGTGAAACGCAGCGTTTAAAAAGCACGTGGATTCAGCCTAATAGTAGCGAAGCTAAACAGCTCGATGATTTAGTTAAAACCCCGTTAACGCGTGAATACAGTTTAATGGATTTACTAAAGCGTCCTGAAATTGAATACAAAGATTTAGCGAATCTAAAAGGCGAAGCAGTATCAGACCCACAAGTGTCTGAACAAGTCCAAATAGCGGCTAAATATGAAGGCTACATTGTGCGTCAGCTTGAAGAAATTGAGCAAATGCGCCGCTATGAAAACACCCTTTTGCCTAAGGATCTTGATTACTCAAAAGTAGGTGGTTTGAGCAATGAAATACTGCAAAAACTTTCGACTATGCAGCCTGAAACACTAGGCAGTGCCAGTCGGATTCAGGGTGTAACACCCGCTGCATTAAGCCAGCTGCTCATTTATTTGAAAAAGCACCACAGTGTGCAAAAGCAAAGTGCTTAAAAAATAATTTACATATGTGTGGGGGCGCTTGCGCGCGATAAATAACTTGTCGCGCGCAAGCGTCCTCCCACATGTTTGTTACTCAGTTTGGATATTCCATGTACAAAGCGTTATTAAATACCGGTCTTATCAAACAAGGCTTAGAGCTTAGCGATGACAAAATTGAACTGCTATTGGCTTATCATGCGCTATTAGTTAAGTGGAACAAAGCGTATAACTTAACGGCGGTACGCGATCCAAGAGAAATGATCAGTCGTCATTTATTAGACAGCTTAAGCATCCTGCCGCATATCACTGGCGAGCGTATTTTAGATGTGGGTACGGGTCCGGGTTTACCTGGGATTCCTATGTCGATTTATTTTCCACAAAAGCAATTTACCTTGCTCGATAGCAACGGCAAAAAAACGCGCTTTTTAACGCAAAGTAAAATTGAGTTGAAGCTGACTAACATGACGCCAGTGCAGTCTCGAATTGAATCATTCGACGCTCCATTATTTGATGCCATCACCAGTCGTGCATTTGCCACATTAAAAGATATGGTCGATGGCAGTATTCACTTACTCAAGCCGGATGGCTATTTTTACGCCATGAAAGGTATCTACCCTGAGAGTGAAATACAGCAATTGGATGATAGAGTGAGTGTGGTAGACTGTTTTGCTTTGCACGTTCCCGGTGAAGACGGGGAGCGACACTTGGTGAAAATCAAAAAGAATTAGCAAACCCCAACCGTTCGCACTCGCTTACATTACAAGCATCGAATGGCCAAGGCGTTGACAATAATAAAGGTGTTTTGTGGGTCGAATCATAGCAATAGCCAATCAGAAAGGTGGCGTGGGTAAAACCACCACCACGGTAAACTTGTCTGCGTCTTTGGTTGCCACCAAGCGTAAAGTATTGGTGATCGATTTAGACCCTCAAGGTAACGCCACAATGGGCAGTGGTGTTAACAAGCATGAGCTTGAGCTGTCTGTTTATGATTTGTTGGTCGAAGGCACACCTGTTAAAGACGTGAAACAATCAACAGACCCAGCCGGTTATGATGTGATTCCGGCTAACGGCGATTTAACGGCCGCAGAAGTGGCGTTAATGGAGCTGGATAATAAAGAGAGCCGCTTAAAAACAGCATTGGATGCGGTGAAAGATCAATACGATTATATCTTGATTGATTGCCCGCCCTCTTTAAACATGCTCACGGTAAATGCCTTTGTGGCGGCCGATGGCGTTATTATTCCCATGCAATGCGAGTACTATGCATTAGAAGGGTTAAGCGCCTTAATGGGTACAATTGAACGAATCAAACAAATTAATCCTGACCTTGAGATTGATGGATTATTGCGCACCATGTATGACCCAAGAGCCAGTTTAACCACAGACGTATCAGCCCAGTTGATTAATCACTTTGGCGATAAAGTTTACGGGACAGTGATTCCCCGTAACATACGTTTGGCAGAAGCACCAAGCTACGGCATGCCGGTGCTGCATTATGATAAAACCTCCCGTGGCGCCGTTGCGTATTTAGCCTTGGCGGGTGAAGTGAATCGCAAAAATAAATCGGTCGAACATTAATATTACTTTTCATTAAGCGGCAACAAGAACATGGCAAAAAAACGTGGATTAGGTGGAATGGGTTTGGATGCCCTACTGGCAGGTGCGGCTAGTCAAAGCAATAGTGCGCAAGCAGAAGCTGATGCTCCCTCAACCGATACCGCTTTTAGCAAAGATGTTCTCAAGCAATTGCCTGTTGAATTTTTACAGCCAGGCCAATATCAGCCGCGTAAAGACATGCACCCAGAAGGCCTAGAAGAACTAGCCGCTTCGATTAAAGTGCAGGGCATCATGCAACCGATTGTTGTGCGTGCTATCTCTCCTAATAGTAATAATAGTAAATACGAAATCATAGCGGGTGAGCGTCGCTGGCGTGCGGCACAAATGGCTGGCTTACATGAAGTGCCTGCGATTATTCGTGACGTAGCGGATGATGCCGCCATTGCTATGGCTCTGATTGAAAACATTCAGCGTGAAAACTTAAACCCAATGGAAGAAGCAGTTGCGCTGCATCGTTTGCAAATTGAATTTGAACTCACGCAACAACAAGTCGCCGACGCGGTAGGTAAGAGCCGCGTCAGCGTGACCAACTTACTGCGCTTAATGAATTTGAATGACGACGTTCGTATTTTGCTTGAACATGGCGATATCGAAATGGGTCATGCTCGAGCGTTACTGGGCCTGCAAGGCGAACATCAAAGTGAAGCCGCACGCCAAGTCGTCGCCAAGGGGTTTACGGTTCGCCAAACAGAAGCACTGGTGCGTACTTGGCATGAGCAAAAAACGCCAACAGTGAAAGCTAAAGCGGATCCTGATATTCAACGCCTTGAAGGCAGCTTGGGTGAGCGTTTAGGCGCAAAAGTCGAATTGAAACACAATGCCAAAGGCCAAGGTAAATTAGTCATTAGTTATTCTAGCCTTGATGAGCTGGATGGCATTTTAAATCATATAAAATAATCACTTCTAAAATGGCCGCTTGATTTTGAGTGGCCGGCTATTTCATTGCTAATCCCCACCAAGCCATCTACACTGCCTCACGATTGTGCAAACTTTGCTCAGAAAATCAATATACTGAGTCTGAAATGCACAATTTAAATGCGAATAAAGTGAATGGCTGGTTGAAGCTAAGCGGTATAGCCAATATAATTCTGCCCGCCTATTTTTAGGTAATTGACTTAAATCATGAAGTGGCAGTTGGCGAATTAAAGCCATTGGAGAGAGCGTGAGTCAGACCATAAAACGCCCTCCGGTATATAGAATAACCCTGTTTCAATTAGGGTTAAGTGGCGTAATAGCCCTTTTGTTTATGCTGAAAAGCCAAGAGGCTGCCATATCCGCATTAGCGGGTGGATTGATATGTGCTGTCCCCAATGCCTACTTTATACACAAGGCATTTAAATACAGTGGCGCACAGCAAATGGGTTACGTACTGCGATCTTTTTATCAAGGTGGTACGTGGAAAATAGTATTAACAGCCATTGGTTTTGTAGCGGCGTTTAAGTTAATACACCCGATTGATTTTTTGGCTTTGTTCAGTGCATTTATTGCTGTTCAAGTCGCAAACGTTTTCGCTTCAAGAATTGCAAATTTATAAACCTTTAAAAGAAGAGTGTGGCATATGGCAGGTACTTCCTCTACCGACTACATAAAACACCATCTCACCAACTTAACCTACGGCGAATTGCCGGCCGGTTATGAGCGTGCAGATGGTTCAGTTATGACTGAGAGTTCTTGGACTCTTGCACAAACAGCACAAGAAGCCGGCGACATGGGCTTTATGGCATTGCATGTTGATAGCTTGGCATGGTCAATCGGCCTAGGTGCTTTGATTATGTTAATCTTTTGGCTTGCCGCTAAAAATGTAAAGACTGGTGTGCAATCAGGCATGCAAAACTTTATAGAAAGCCTTGTTGAATTTATCGACAACACCGTAAAAGAAAGCTTCCATGGCCGTAACCCTCTTGTGGCCCCTCTTTCTTTAACCATCTTTACTTGGGTATTTATGATGAACCTAATGGATTTAATTCCAGTAGACATTATTCCTAAGTTATTTGAACTTTCATGGGCGGCTGCAGGTAATGATCCTCACCATGCATTCATGAAAATCGTACCTTCTACAGACCCTAACATTACCGCAGGCCTAGCATTATCTGTATTTGCGCTAATGATCTTTTACGGCATTAAAGTAAAAGGTATCGGTGGTTTTATTGGTGAGTTAACGCTACACCCGTTCAATGCTAAAAACCCGTTTGTACAAGCTCTGTTTATTCCAGTGAACTTTACTCTAGAAATATTAGGTTTAATTGCTAAGCCAATATCGCTAGCACTGCGTTTATTCGGCAACATGTATGCCGGTGAGATGATATTCATTCTAATCGCGCTAATGTTCTCAGCTGGTTTGGCAATGGGTATTTTTGGTGGTGTTTTACAGTGGGCATGGGCAGTATTCCATATCTTAGTAATTACACTGCAAGCATTCATTTTTATGATGCTAACAATTGTATATCTGAGCATGGCTCACGAAGATCACTAGGCAACAGTTTAAGGCTTATGTAAATAAGCCTTAAAAACTCGCGCTGAAATGAAAACGATTTTTAACCCTTTAACTTAACCGTTAATTTTAACCTTAACCCTAACCTTAAATAGGAAACTACTATGGAAATGATTTACATCGCAGCCGCACTTATGATCGGTCTTGGTGCTCTAGGCACTGGTATCGGCTTTGCTATTCTGGGCGGTAAGCTTTTAGAATCTACAGCTCGTCAACCTGAACTAGGTCCACAACTTCAAACTAAAACCTTCCTTATGGCTGGTTTACTTGATGCTGTACCAATGATCGGTGTTGGTATCGCTATGTACCTTATCTTCGTTGTTGCAGGTTAATTTTTAACTATACAACTCAAAACAACGAATTTAGAGGACTAAGGCGTGAATATTAATTTGACTCTGATCGGCCAGATCATCGCCTTTGCTGTTTTCGTTGCATTCTGCATAAAATTTGTTTGGCCTCCGCTAATCAATGCTATGCAAGAACGTGCAAAGAAAATTGCGGATGGTTTGGACGCAGCAAACCGCGCTGAACGTGACTTGAAATTGGCTCAAGAAAAAGCCACTTCTCAAATGCGTGAAGCAAAAGAGCAAGCTGCCCAGATCATTGAGCAAGCGAACAAGCGCGCTACCCAGATTATTGATGAAGCCAAAGATACGGCCCGTCAAGAAGGTGAGCGACTTAAAGCCGCAGCTCAAGCGGAAATAGATCAAGAAGTTAACCGCGCGAAAGAAACTCTACGTACTCGAGTTTCAGCACTAGCAGTAGCCGGCGCTTCTAAAATCCTGGAAACCTCAATTGATGTTGAGAAGCACAATGTGCTTCTTGATAAATTGGCAGAAGAGCTATAAGCGAGGTTTACCATGGCTGAACTTTCAACATTGGCACGTCCATACGCGAAAGCAGCCTTCCAAGCAGCTGTTGACGCTGGTAATTTGCAAGCATGGTCAGCCATGCTTTCAGTTACTAGCAATGTCGCCCTACAAGACCAGGTGGAAGAGGTTCTATCTAACCCTAGTCTTACAGGCGCACAACAGGCTCAAATATTTATCGATGTTTGTGGTGATATTTTGAACGAATCAGGCCAAAACCTGATTAATGTTCTAGCGGAAAACAGACGTATTTCGCTTTTACCACAAATATTCGAGCAGTTTGAGCACTTGAAGGCCGAGCTAGAAAAAGCAGTAGATGTAGAAATCATCTCAGCTTTCGAAGTAGCGGACGATACTAAGCAAAAATTGACTCAAGCTCTCAAAGTCAAACTTGAAAAAGACGTACGTGTTACTACTTCTGTTGATAAAACATTAGTAGGCGGCGCCATCATCCGTGCGGGTGATCTGGTTATCGACGGCAGTGTACGCGGCAAGCTAGCCAAGTTAGCTGATGCGATGAACTCCTGAGTTTATAGGGACAACTATGCAGCAACTGAATCCTAGCGAAATAAGCGATGTGATCAAAAGCCGTATCGAGAAACTCGATGTGTCTTCTGAAGCTCGCACCGAAGGTACTATCGTTTCCGTCGCAGACGGTATCGTGCGTATCCACGGTCTTGCCGACGTAATGTACGGCGAAATGATTGAATTTGATGGCGGCCTATACGGCATGGC
>JAWUXY010000161.1:0-9465 GCA_034111105.1 Bermanella sp.
TTGTGGATCTTTCGATTCAATATTACAAACCGTGATGAAGTTAGGCATTAATTTGCCGTCTTTGGTTTCTACGTGGAAATATTTTTGGTGTTCTTTCATTGAGCTGATTAACGCTTCAGACGGGACTTCTAAAAATTCAGTGTCGAACTTACCCGCAAGGGCCGTTGGCCATTCGTTCAAAGAAGCAACTTCGTCTAATAGGTCTTCATCAATTACCGCAACGCCACCCAATTTTGCGCCTTCAGCTTCAACTTGTGTGCGAATCATGGCTTTGCGTTCATCGTAATCAGCCAACACCTTACCTTGCTCTTTTAAAATGCCTTCGTAAGCGGCTGGGCTGGTAATGGCGATTTCACGGTTTGCGTGGAAGCGGTGACCTTTAGTGAAGTAGTTCGAGGCCACACCTAAAATGTTGGCTTCGATGACCTTGTTATCAAGCAGCATGATGATCCAATGTACTGGACGTACAAATTCTATACGGCTTGAACCCCAACGCATGCGTTTAGGGATCGGTAATTTATTTAGTGAGTCTTGAATGGCAATCGGCAGCTCATCTGTGGCGTTTGCGCCAGCCACATCTTGCGCAAAATAAAGGCGTTCGCCTTTTTCATCAGTGATACGGCCAACTTCATCAAAGCTGATGCCGTTTGAACGGGCAAAGCCTTCAGCGGCTTTGGTCGGTTTACCGTCGGCGCCAATTGCGACATTGGTATACGGTCCGAATTTTTCAACTTTGCTGTCTTTACCTTGGGCTTCTAAACCTTCAAGGCGAAGCGCTAAGCGACGCGGTGCAGCGAATAGTTTGCTGCTTACAAAACTAATTTCTTTTGCTTTTAAGTGTGCTTCGATACCGGCCTGAAACGCAGCGGCTAGGTTTTTTAATGCTTTTGGTGGCAGCTCTTCGGTACCAATCTCAACTAAAAAATCATGCTTAACAATATTTGAATCCGTCATTATTTGGCTCCCTTTTTCTTGGCGTCTTTTGCGGCTTTTTTGGCAGCGGCTTCAAAGGCGGCTTTTTCTTCTGCGGCCACATTGGCAAGCACTTCATCACGAAGGGCAGCAGGTGCTAGAGGGAACTCAAGTTTACAACGAGATTTAAAATATGCTTCGGCAACGGAGCGCGCCAAGGTACGTACGCGTAAAATGTAACCCTGACGTTCGGTTACAGAAATGGCGTGACGAGCATCCAGCATGTTAAAGGCGTGGGAGGCTTTTAATACTTGCTCGTAAGCTGGCAGTGCAAGGCCCGCTTCAATTAAACGCGCGCAATCGCTTTCGTGTTGGTTGAACGCTTGGAATAAAAAGTCCACATCGGCGTGTTCAAAGTTGTAAGCCGATTGCTCTACTTCGTTTTGATGGAAGACATCGCCGTAAGTCACTTTTGAACCGTCAGGGCCGTAGCACCAAACCAGATCAAAAATGCTGTCTACGTTTTGTAGGTACATAGCGATACGCTCAAGACCATACGTAATTTCACCTGTCACTGGGTAGCATTCAAGGCCGCCCACTTGTTGGAAGTAGGTGAACTGGGTGACTTCCATGCCGTTAAGCCACACTTCCCAGCCTAGACCCCAGGCACCCAACGTCGGGCTTTCCCAGTTATCTTCTACGAAGCGTACGTCGTGAACGCCGGTATCAATACCGATGACTTTTAAGCTTTCTAGGTATTTGTCTTGGATGTCCAGCGGTGATGGCTTCATCACGACTTGGAACTGATAGTAATGCTGTAGACGGTTTGGGTTTTCACCGTAGCGGCCATCGGTAGGGCGGCGACACGGTTGTACGTAAGCGGCGTTCCAAGTTTCTGGGCCAATGGCGCGTAAGAATGTTGAGGTATGAAAAGTACCTGCACCCACTTCAAGATCGATGGGTTGGTTGATAACACAGCCTTGCTGTGACCAAAAGTTTTGCAGGGTAGCAATAAGCCCCTGAAAGGTTTTTACGTCGTAATTATTTGCGGACACTGTGGCCTACCGAATCTGGAAACAGAAAAGCACACGATTATACGGGCCAAGGGCCTTAGATACTAGGGTGTTGCTTAGGCTTTGCGCAGTCAGTCATGTGGCGAGATTTAAGGAAATACGAGGCGCAACTGAGCGCCCTTTGAGGGGAGGTTGTTAATGATAACCGAGCCTGTTTTACCATTACGCTTATGAGCTTGGAGTGCTTGTTCGATTAAATATAAACCTAGGCCGCTATCAGCACCGTGTGGGGTGAAGTCAGCTTGATCATCGATTTGGTCTGTTTCAAAGCCAGGACCATTATCATCAATAATGATAACCCAGTGGCCGTCGTCATGATCTTCAACATTAATGGTGACCTCACTGGCGCCTGCTTGGAGAGCATTCATGCAGGCATTATGCAGTGCAATGTTAAGCAGTTGCTCATCATAAAATTGGTTAAAGTCATTGTCGAAGAGTGCATTTACGGTTAGCTGGTGTAATTGCAAAAATTCTGAGGCTAATGGGGAGATGCTGTCCATTAACCAATGCTCATCAACGTTTGGTCGAAACGCTTGATTTTGAATTTTTAAAATAGACAGTAACTCGATCAGCCGATGACTTAAGTTGTTACTGTGTCCTTGTAGTTTATCCATTAAAGCTTGTTGTTCGGGGTTAAGTTGTAGCGCATCGATCAACTCAGACTCAACGCTGAGCAAGGCTTGCATTTGATTTTTTAGATCATGTAATTGGGCACTTAACAGGGTATTAATATCAAAGCTCATTATTTTGCCTATATCATACGAACGAGTCGTTCTTGGCTTTTCTTAAGTAGTAGCCAGCGCTGATGGCGATCGTCATTGGCCGGAATATCACCCACTCGGCGCAGTAGATCGCTTACATCATCAATCATTTCTTTGGATGCCGCACGTTGATCCATGTAGGTGATTTTTACTTGTATCGCATTGAGTAAGACTGCAAGCCCAGCTTCTTTATAAGCCGTGGCTTGGTCTAGTAACTCAATGGCCTGTGATAGTTGTCCGCGCTCAAAAAAGCTAATGGCTTTGTCGTTAATCTCAGTGGTGTATTCGCGTACCACTTGTTCACTGATTTCACTTTTTGTGCGCTCAAGTTCGCGCTCTTCTGAGCGAGATAGATTTTCAGATTTAGATAATTCATTGAGTAAGTCTTGCGCTTTGGCATGTTGCTTAGTGGCAATAAAAACATTGGCCATGGCCAGCAATGTTGAGTTATTTGGATCATTGATTCCGGCTAATATTTTTTCGGCTTTATCGGCACTGGCCTTTGCATCAAGATCTTTACCTAAGTTGGTAAAGGTCGTGCTTTCAATGATGGTGGCTTCAAGCACATATTCTGGGCTATCGGAATAGATTGCCTTTACCTCTTCAATGGCTTTGAAGGCATCCGCACTGCCTGCGCGGGTGTCTCGGCTGTTGGTAGGTGAAATTTTATGCTGAACCGATTTTGCAAATGATAAGTAATTTTTCACCGAACGATAGCAGCTATGACGCGCTAATTTTACCGATTGACGAAACGCTGATTCTGCGACTTCGAGGTTTTTATTGGCAAAGGCAATTCGGCCAAGTTCCATTTGCCTAAGCACTTGCTTGGGGGAGACTTGGGTTGCAGATACTAAAATATTTTGAGCCGATTGCAGGTCTTTATTTTTCAGGTGAATTTTGGCAATTAGGTCATAGCACTGCACATATTTGGGGTGCTGTTGAATGGTGTATTCGAGTAATTCTTTAGACTCTTTGTATTTGCCCTTATGAAATAAACAAGTGGCTTTGCCAAGCAAGGCCCATGTCACTTCATGGTCTTTTAAGATGTTTGTATAAAGCTCCAGCGCCTCATCATTATGCTTTAATGACATGAGTGTGCGCCCCTTAATACGCTCGACTCTATTTTTAAGTCTGGGTTTAGTCTTGATGTATTCATCACAAAGCTGCAGAACTTCCTTTTTTGCTTGTCGGTCAATGGCGTTATTAATTGGGTAGAGCTGCTCTTTTATGGTTAGTATTCGAGTTAAACGTTGGCGCATAATGTCTATTGTGAAGGGCTTGGTAACATAATCATCAGGCTCGTATTCAATGGCACCCATCACCATGTCCATGGCATTTTCGCCAGTCAGCATGACAAATGTCGTGGTGGCTTTTAAACGGCGAATAAAGCGGGCTTCTTCTAATATTTGCTGGCCATCACGGCCACGGCCAAGATTGTAATCACTTATGACTAGGTCGTAGTCGTTATGCAGGATAAATTCTGTGGCTTCGTCCCCATCCATGGCCACATCAACCTTTGTGGCACCAAGAATGACCAGCATTTTCTTCATTGCGCTACGTGACTCAACTAGGTCATCCACCGCAAGAATGCGCTTGCCAGCAAGCATGGCATCTAAATTGGTCATAACTTATCCCTATTAACTTATTAAATAATAGTCAAAGATGAATAATTCGCAGCAGGTAGAGAAAATTATCTAAATAAGGCAAAGTCGCACTTTTGTCACAATTGAAATAAGTGTTGGGTATGGATATTAAGTCGGCGTTGGCTCTTGGGTTGATTCACTCTTTAGGGACTCTAAGTTTAGGCGGAGCGCGTAGGCTAGGCGGTGCCATTGGGAGCCTGTTATGTGCGACGAATACTCGAATGTATAAAGTGACGCTAAAGAACTTGGAGCTGTGCTTCCCTGACATGCCTGCTGATCAGCGTAAAGCACTGGCGAAAGCCAGCATGCAAGAGACCGCTAAGACCATAACCGAGACGGGTATAGCTTGGGGCGGGACGGTTGAAAAGTTTGAACGCAATGCCACTAAGATCGAAAATGTGCGCCATCAACACTTGTTTGATGAGGCAATAGCGAAAGAAGAGGGCGTGCTCATTTTAACGCCCCATATTGGCAACTGGGAGTTCCTCTCTTGTTGGTTACCGCAGCGCTGCCAATTAATGACCTTATATAAAATTGCCAAAATGCCTGGGTTTGAAAAAGCCATGCTCGACGCTCGCGAAGACAGCGGCGCGAAAATGGTGCCTGGTACGCGTGAAGGGGTTAAAGCATTCTTTAAGCACTATGAAGATAAAAAAGTGACCATGATTCTGCCCGACCAAGAGCCCTCGTTAAAATCGGGTGTGTGGGCGAATTTTTTTGGCATCAATACTTTGACCCCAAAAATTGTGCACTCTATGATTCAAAAAAATCCTAAAGGGGTTGTGCTGTTTGCTTATGTTTTACGTACAGAGAAAGGGTTTGAACTGGTGTTTCGTGCTCTGGATGATGCAATTTACAGTGAAGACGTAGAGCAGAGCGCCCTTGCTATGAATAAAGGCATAGAAGCGTGTATTGCGGATGCACCTGCTCAATACCAATGGGACTATAAGCGCTTTAAAAAGAATCCAGCCAAGTATTATAAAGGGCTGTGAGGTTGTGATAGTGGAAGGTGGATACGGTTGTAACCACCTTCCTATCGCGTTAATAAGCGTGAATTATTGACGCCAAAATACAGGTGTAAATAGCACTAATAACGTAAATATTTCCAAACGCCCAAGCAGCATTGCAAAACTTAAAACCCATTTAGCAAAGTCACTAATATTAGCGTAATTAGCCGCTACATCGCCCAAGCCCGGCCCTAGGTTATTTATACAAGCACCAACCGCAGAAAAAGCCGAAACAAAATCCATTCCCGTTGCCAAAAGCAGAATCGTCATAATCAAATACAGCATTAGATACACGCTGAAAAATCCCCAAACGGCTTCAACTACACGGTCATCGATTGGACGACCGCCAATTCGAATAGGAATGATTGCATTTGGGTGGATTAATCGTTTCATTTCACGACTGCCTTGCTTGTAAATCAACAAGACACGAATCACTTTTAAGCCACCGCCGGTACTGCCTGCACAGCCGCCCATAAACGCCAAAAAGAACAATAAGAAAGGTAAAAAGGCGGGCCACAATGAAAAGTCAGCTGCGGCATAACCTGTGGTCGTCGCGATACTGACTAATTCAAATAAACCAAACCGTAATGCTTCATTAGGGTCATAACTTTTACTTATCACCAACGTGGTAAAGGTCACAATTGCTGCAATAAATAAAACAATTAATAAGGTTTTTACTTCAGGGTCTGCAAAGTAATGACGGATCGATTTGAATCGCCATGCATAAAAGTGAAGGGCAAAATTAAATGCGCTGATGATCATAAAAAAGATAGCAACACTTTCAATAAGGTAACTATCAAAATAACCAATGCTGTCATCATGGGTACTAAAGCCACCAATGGCAATGGTACTAAAAGCATGGCAAATGGCGTCAAATACATCCATGCCGGCTAAGTAAAACCCAATGCCGCAGGCAATGGTCAGCGCTAAGTAAATATACCAAAGGGTTTTTGCTGTCTCGGTTATGCGGGGGGTTAACTTGCTGTCTTTCATAGGGCCCGGGGTTTCAGCACGATAAAGCTGCATGCCCCCGATACCGAGCATGGGCAAGATGGCCACGGCCAGTACGATGATCCCCATACCACCAAGCCATTGTAATAACTGGCGATAAAACAGAATGGATTCAGGTAATGCATCAATGCCTGTAATCACGGTTGCCCCGGTTGTTGTCCAGCCCGAGAGCGACTCAAAAAAAGCATCCGTAAAATTTAGCCCAGGGCTTTCGGCGAGCATTAAAGGCAATGCCCCCGATACCGCTAATACCAGCCAAAATAAAACCGTGACCACAAAGCCGTCACGGGTTTTTAAATCTTGGCGACGTTTGCGAACAGGAAACCAACACAATGCGCCTACCGCAAAGTTAATACCCAATGCACCTGCAAATGCACTCAAGGCACCATCTTGATAAATAACACTGATTACCATGGGTGGTAACAGCGCAAGGCTGAAGACCATGAGTAAAATACCCAAGATGCGAAAAATTATGGCTGGATGCATAGTTGTTTATACTCATTAAAAATAGCAGCCTGCCATCTTCAGCAGGTGTAAGGTTGCCCTTACATTGAATCTTTATTATTAATTGGTGTTTAAAAGAAGCCTAATTCGACTTGGAATAAACGCTCCACTTCAGGAATGCGTTTTTTATCCAGTACGAACAAAATCACATGATCTTCACTTTCAACAACGACATCGCCATGGGCAATTAAAACCTGATCCTTGCGTACGATTGCACCAATGGTAGAGCCTTCAGGCAGATGAATTTGATCAAGACGTCGACCCACTACTTTGGATGTATTCTCATCGCCATGGGCAATGGCTTCAATGGCCTCAGCGGCACCACGGCGTAAGCTGTGAACATTCGCTACATCGCCACGGCGTACATGTGTGAGTAAACTACCGATGGTGGTCTGGCTTGGGCTAATCGCAATATCAATACCTTGGCCTTGTACAAGGTCAACGTACTGAGCTTTGTTGATGAGTGTCATCACCTTACGCGCGCCTAACTGCTTGGCGAGCATAGAAGACATGACATTCACTTCGTCGTCATTGGTTAAGGCGCAGAATACATCGGTATTTTCAATATTAGCTTCAAGCAGTAACTCTTTGTCTGTGGCGCTGCCATTTAGAATGATGGTTTTGCTTTTCACTTTTTCACTTAAACGCTGGCAGCGCTGTATATTGTGATCAATCAGCTTAACGTTATAAAACGGCTCCAGTACTTGAGCCAAGCGCGCGCCAATGTTACCCCCCCCCGCAATGATTACCCGTTTGTAGGGTTGCTCGCTGCGACGCATTTCGGCCATTACGGTACGTATATCTTTTGTGGCGGCGATAAAGAACACTTCATCGTCCACTTCGATGACGGTATCCGCAGCCGGTAAGATGGCTTGGCCACGACGATAGATAGCAGCAACACGAGTATCCACGCCACTTTTCAGATGTTCGCGTAGATAGCGCAGCTCTTGTCCCACTAATGGCCCGCCGTAATACGCCTTAGCGCCCACTAACTTCACTTTATTTTCAGCAAAGTCGAGAACCTGAAGGGCTCCCGGGAATTCTAGTAATCGTTTTATGTAGTTAGTAACCACTTGCTCTGGGCTGATAAAGACATCAATTGGCACACCTTGATTACCAAAAAGCTCTTGGGATTGGGTGTATTCTTGCGCCCGAATGCGGCTAATCTTGGTGGGGGTTTTAAACAGTGAGTGGGCAACCTGACAGGCCACCATATTCACTTCATCACTATTGGTGACGGCCACTAACATGTCGGCATCATCGCCGCCTGCTTGGCTTAATATATGGGGGTAAGACGCTTTTCCGCGTACGGTACGAATATCGAGACGATTCTGTAATTCTTTTAATCGTTCAGCATCAGTATCCACAACAGTAATGTCATTACCTTCTGTGGCGAGGTGTTCAGCCAGAGTGCCACCTACTTGGCCAGCGCCTAGTATTATAATTTTCATATTACTGATGAAACCTATTTGCGTTGCCAGTACTGCGTTAAAAACCGTTATGAGCGTTGATATAGCGTTGCTATGTGTCTGCTTAAACGGTTTTTGCCTTGTCTTACCTACCTCAACAAGGAGTTATTGAGGCTGTATTATTTTTGTTAAAGCTGCTTGGTTAATAGCGCGTAAAAAAAGCCATCATGTCCCAATTTAGTTGGGAACAACTGCCAGCCAAAGCCGGTATCCATGCCTGTGGATAACGTCATTGGAGCCAGGTGTGCATCTGTTTGCTCGCTTAAAAACGCTGCGATATTATCACTGTTTTCTACGGATAAAATGGAGCAAGTGGCGTAAAGCAATGTGCCGCCTGGTTTTAATAAACACCATGCTTTTCTTAGAATTTGACCCTGTAATTGCGCAAGGTTATCAATATCTTCTTTTTTACGCAGTAACTTAATGTCGGGGTGGCGTCTTATGACCCCGGTGGCGCTGCAAGGCACGTCTAAAAGAATGCGATCAAATGGTGTTCCGTCCCACCAAGCTTCTGGGTTTTGAGCCTCACCTTGGATTACGTCTGCGGATAATTGTAGGCGTTCTAAATTTTCTTGTACGCGCGTTAAACGTTTTGCATCGGCATCCAATGCAAGTACGCTGGCTTGGTTATCACTGTACTCAAGAATATGGCACGTTTTACCACCTGGGGCGCTACAAGCATCTAGGATGCGTTCGCCTTTTTGAGGTGCCAACAATTGGGCCGCAAGTTGAGCGGCTTCGTCTTGTACACTGCAACTGGCTTCGCTAAAGCCGGGTAATTGAGTCACATCGCAAGCTTGCTCTAAATATATAGAAGTAAGCGCATGCTTTCCTTCTAGTGCCCTTATTTCTTTGTCATTAAGGATTTGTAAGTAATCACTTCTGTTTTGTGATCGTACATTGTTACGCAAGCACAGAGGGGCTTTAAGGTTGCCTTGTTCACAAATGGCTTGCCATTGCTGCGGCCAGTTTTTCTTGAGCAGTTTAATGAACCATTTAGGGTGCTCGTAGCGGGTAACATCACTGTCTTTTAAGCCTGCCATCAGTTCGACTTTCTCGCGTTGAAAGCGGCGCAAAATAGCGTT
>JAWUXY010000162.1:0-11778 GCA_034111105.1 Bermanella sp.
TTTGCCGAGCCCATTGCCCCTCATATTGCTGGCCAAAAACTACGTAAGCCACTAAGTGCTGATAGAACTATTGGGCTATTACGTGGTGTGCTAATGATTAATCGCTCTGAATTTATTTTGATTGAGGGCGCAGGCGGATACAAGGTGCCATTGAATCCTAAAGAAACGTTTGCCGACGTTGTAAAGGAACTAAGGCTGCCTGTTATTTTGGTTATTGGAATGAAACTAGGCTGTTTAAATCATGCTTTATTAACTGTAGAAGCGATTCGACGTGATGGCTTAGCGATTGCCGGTTGGGTTGCGTCTAAAGTCGATGATGATATGTTAGCTTACGAAGAGAATATAGAAACACTGCATGCAATGATCCCGGCTAAGTGTTTAGGTATTGTGCCACATCTAGATAATCCCACTGCAGAAAATGCGGCGCAATTTTTAACGTTGCCTGATGCATAAAAGCTAATGTAGGAGTTAATATGTTTTTAATTTGCTTAAGCTGTTTATCTGTCAATAGAGTGGCCGACGACCGCTTAAAAGACAGCCCTAAGTGCGGTAAATGTAAACAAGTGATGCTGTCATCAACGGTAGTTGATGCAAGTCCCGCTCAGTTTAATAAACTCGTAAAAAAATCAGGCCTCCCTGTTGTTGTCGATTTTTGGGCACCTTGGTGCGGGCCGTGTAAAGCCATGGCTCCTGCCTTTAGCGCTGAAGCTAGTAAGTTTTTAGGGCGAGCGGTATTTATAAAAATAAATACAGAGCAACAACAGCAATTGGCCACTCAGTATGGTATTCGCAGTATTCCTACTTTAAAAATATTTAAAGATGGAAAAAAACAAGCAGAAATAGCCGGTGCATTGCCACAAAGCCAATTGAATACTTGGTTAGAATCAAATATTTAAAACGTCAGTCTTACTCTTCTTGTTAAATCGTTTCACTTCTAGCGTTAATATGCCGTTTTAAGTCGGTCACTTTTAACGCCGATCTCTGTGTATTGAATAGTCTATGTTTGGTGGCTGAAGGTACTGATGTATGGGGACACTTACTATGCGACTTTAAGTATTAATGGGATTGGGTGGTCTTATATGGGAACTCATGGGATTTATATTAGCTACAACCCCTATATTTCAAAGGGTGTAGTTAATATGAGGCTTTAACTAGGTGTTAAATACCTATTAAATTTCATAAAAAATATAGTCCGCGACAAAGTTGATACTTAAAGCCTTTGCCACAACTAATGCGACAAGTGTTTTAGATATCCTTACCAATCCAAACAACACGCCCAATGACTTCAAGGTCAAGCGTGTCCTCAAATCTTACCAGCTGCTCTTTGTATTCCTTGTTATCACTAATCAACCATACGCCTTGCCCTACGGCTACTTGAGTACGTTTGACAAGTAAATGCCCATCATTACGAATAACATAGATGCCACCGTCTTGAGGCTCAGTATCACTGGTATCCACCATCAGTGTATTGCTATCACTAATCGTGGGTTCCATGCTATCGCCCTTGGTAAACACCATAACCAGGTCTTTTTCATTCAAGCCTCGGTACTTAAGCCATTGATGCCTGAACGCTAGGCGTCGTGTGGCCTGTTCATTATCAGTGCTAATACCTGTAACTGCTGTCAGCTGTACGTCATAGCCACGTATAAAGGCAAACTCTGGTTCCTCCCTATCAGAAGTAAGGTCATTACCATGAGGGTATATAGGCCCTGTTCCAGCGACTAACCACTCAATTGATACGCCTGAAACGTTTGCCAATGATAGTAGGTTTTCCCTTGAGGGATCCGACTTACCATCTCTCCACTTTCGTACGACACTTTCTGATGATTCGATTAATCGTGCGAGATTACTCACACTTTTGTGCTGATTGATTATGTAGAGAACCCTATCTGGGAACTGTTTAAAGTTCATATCGTCAACTTTCAACTAATAACACCTTAGATAAGAGATAGTTTAGAGAAATGTAACTCCTTGATTTTTAAAGGATTTATTTGAATCCTAAAAGCACCTCGTACAATATAACTACAAACACCACAAAGGTGTTGCTATCTCGCATTATAGTGCGATATCTTTACCACATCAGCTAACAACGACCCGACAGAAGTTGTGCTTTACAAATGTAGCTAAGATAAGGCGAAAAAAATGAGTAAATCAAAGACCCACCCAGGTACCGACTGGAGTAAAGCTGCCATTAAATGCGCTATAGAAGAGAAAGGAGCTTCTATGGCCCAGTTGGCTCGCGCCAATGGTTACGATAAGCCGCGTACGTTTTATAACGTGCTGCGAATGTCATACCCAAAAGTCGAACGTATTGTGGCTGAATTTCTGGAGACTACCCCAGAAGTAATCTGGCCTAGTCGGTATGTAGAGCCTATCAAAATCACACCCTCTATTCATCGTAAAGTTGCGTAAGTTTGCGAATAAATCGAATTATACGCAAATTTACCGTTACTGATATTTAGGTTAGGACTACCTGCGACAAAGTGGTAGGGGCACAGCGTCAGTGCATTTAGATGGCGGGTTTTGAGGCTAGGAAAATGGCAAAAACAAATTGGAAGCGAGCGGCACCGCGTTCACTAAGGAACAGCATGGAATTGTGCTTAGATTTTGCTAAAGAAAAGCAAAATTTAAGTGTTGATCGCGTCGCAGATCGTATGGGGTTAGCAAGTAGATACACCCTTTATAAATGGATGGAAAATGGCCGCCTACCAGCCATATTAATCCGACCATTTGAACATGCCTGCGGCCATTGTTTTGTTACCCAGTTTATTGCGACTAGCGCCCATAAATTATTAGTAAATATTCCGAGTGGAAAGCCAGTTATAGATACCGATTTACTGGACCTGCAAACGGGCTTTAACGAGGCTGTAAACGTGTTAGCAAAATTCTACAAAGGGCAAGCCTGTGCAGAAGAAGCATTAGGTGAATTAACACATCATTTAGAGCACGTGGTAAATCACCGAATGCGAGTGGAAAAATCGAAAGCACCAGAGCTTGGCTTATTTGATGGAGGTGAATCATGAAGGAATGGTTCAGTACATCAACATTAGCCGGTGTTGCAGGCTTACCCAGTTCAGTAATGGGTGTGCTAAAAAAATCACAAAAAGAAGCATGGAAATCACAACCACGTTCTGGTCGGGGAGGTGGTAACGAATACCACGTCAGTAGCTTACCAGTCACAACGCAAGCCGCATTGTTAAGAGCCGATTTAAAAGCCAAGAAAGCAAGTAAGCCTGCCGCAGTCATTAAGGGGCCAGCCAATAAGACAGCATTGCTAGAAAGCATCTGGGCCAATTATGAAAAGGCTCCACAGTCAAAAAAAGATAAGGCACAAAAAAGTCTAAATGCATTATTGCTAAAAAACCGATTGGTAGAAAACGGCAGCAGTAAACGTGTGGCCTCTGTACATGTTGAGCAAGAGTACAGCATCAATCGCGCCACGATTTATCGCTGGGAGAAACTGGTAAAACCGTTTCATCAGAGTGACTGGTTAGCCGTTCTTTTATCACAAAATAACGGTAAGAAAAAAATATCTGAATGCAATGAGGAAGCTTGGGAGTTCTTCAAAGGTGATTACCTGCGCCTGGAACAACCCGCTTTAACAGCCTGTTACGAACGACTTAAACGAGCTGCAAAAGAACACAATTGGAAGATCCCATCAGAACGCACGATTAACCGCTGGATTAAGAATCGAATCCCAATGGCCGTCCGTATTCTATCAAGAGAAGGCGAATATGAATTAATGCGTCTTTACCCTGCACTTGAACGATCAGTCGAAGACATGCATGCACTGCAATGGATAAACGGCGATGGCTATATGCACAACGTGTTTGTGAAATGGCCAGACGGTGAAGTTGCTCGACCAAAGACATGGCTATGGCAGGATATTTACAGCCGTAAAATCTTATCGTATCGAATAGACACGACTGAACATACAGATCAAATACGCTTAGCGTTTGGAGATCTAGTAGAGCAATACGGAATCCCTGAAGACGTCACGATCGATAACACTCGCGCCGCTGCAAACAAATGGATGACAGGCGGTGTACCTAACCGATATCGCTTTAAAATTAAAGAAGATGATCCACTTGGTTTATTTCCATCACTAGGAATCAAGGTCCATTGGACCAGTGTTTTAAATGGCAAAGGTCACGGCCAAGCCAAACCTATTGAACGAGCATTTGGCGTGGGTGGCTTAGGTGAGTACTTAGATAAGCACCCTGCGTTTGCAGGCGCTTACACAGGTGAAAATCCAATGGCCAAGCCTGAGAACTACGGAAGCAAGGCGGTTCCATTAGAAACGTTTGTAAAAATTATGGCCCAAGAAATAACAGCATGGAATGCAAAGCAAGGCCGCCGAAATAAATTGTGTGCAGGCGAATTAAGCTTTGACGAAGCCTTCAATAATAGTTACGCCACAGCCCCTATACGCAAAGCAACCGAAGAACAGCGCCGATTATGGCTAATGACAGCCGAGGCAATCACCGTTAAAAAAGACGGCACTTTTACATTAGAAGCTGGTAAGAAATTAGGCTGCGGTCGTAATCGCTACTTTTCTCACGACCTGCATCAACTTGGTGAAGACAAGAAGAAAATCATAATCCGTTTTGATCCAACTGATCTGCACGACAAGGTACATTGCTACACATTAGATAATCGCTATGTATGCGAAGCGCACATTTTAAATGCCGCAGGTTTTGGAGATACACAAGCCGCCCGTATTCAAAAACGTGAACGCACTAAGTGGATGAAAGCCAACAAAATTATGGCTAAAGCTGAGCGCACAATGGATGCACTGGATGTAGCAGCTCAACTCCCAGAACCACAACAATCAGATACCGTAGAAAATAAAGTCACCAGAGTTAGCTTTAATACAAAGGCTGTATTAAGGCAGTCAGGAAAGCCAATTAAGCAAGACGATTATTTAGTATCACAAAGTAGTGATGCGCTTGCTGAAATCAAAGCAGAAATATTGCATGGAGATTTTGGAAGTCATGACGAATTACCAATAGATCAAACAGAAAAATACTTATTTTGGTTAGGCCTAGATAACAAGGCTAAAGAAGGCCTAGAGGTAAATGAACATTATAAGAATTTTTACGAATCTTTTCCGCACTCATCAGAATTTGAAGGTGGAAAGATGCTTGCAGAGCTGCGGGAACAGACCTCTGCAAGCTAGCTATAAGCCAAGTGGCTTTCATTTGGAAACGGCACACCAGCCTGTAACAACAAGGATTATACATGAGCGCATCTATAGCAGCACTGACCAATGTAGGTTTGTGTCACACAGCAATACAGAGAGCAAAAGATAGGGAGGCTCATTTACCTGGAATGACGGTGTTTTATGGTCCATCAGGTTATGGAAAAACCATGGCTGCATCATTTGCATCAAATCGTCAGCGTGCATTCCATGTTGAATGCAAAAGTACATGGACTCGTAAAGCTTTTTTAATGGGCATATTAAAAGAGATGGGTATTAAACCTGAAAAAACCATATCGGAAATGGCAGAACAAGTGGCCATGGAGTTAATGCAGTCAGGTCGCCCACTGATAATTGATGAAATGGATTACCTAGTAGACAAAAACTATGTCGACGTTGTTCGCGACATATATGAAGGCAGTCAAGGTGTGATCTTACTAATTGGTGAAGAGCAACTACCGAATAAACTACGTAAATGGGAACGATTTCATGGTCGAATTTTAGACTTCTTCCCAGCTCAACCAGTAAGTAAAGCTGATGTAAAAGAATTAAAAAATATTTATGCATCAAAAGTCGACATAGATACAGATCTTTTAAACGCTGTTTATAAGGCAGCAAATGGATCAGCTCGTCGAGTTTGTGCCAACTTAGATCGCATTCGTGAATTTTCCGTTAGCAATAATAAAAAAATAGTCACACTAGAAGACTGGGGTAATAGAAGTTTCTTCACGGGTGAGGCTCCAAGGCGAGACACAATCTAATGTCAAATTTAAAGCCAGGCAAAGGACGAGGGAGAAAGCCTGTTCATACAGAAGGGGTCAATCTATATGGGCAGGATGCAATTTGGGCCGCTATTCGAGATCTGGGAGAGTTTAAGCAAAGCGACATAGAAATGTGGATTTTTAAAAGAAATTTGAAATCAGCAAATGATGGAACTATTCGAAGCTATATTTCACGTCTAACTAAAGGGGGATATGTAGAGCTACTAAGAAAAGAGCATTATCGCGGTAAAACCTATTTACATTATTACAAGTTAGTTAAAAACAGTGGTGTTGAGTCACCTAGATTAAAAAAAGATGGTACACCATCTATGCAAGGGTTCGGTCGAGAAAATATGTGGCGAACCATGAAAATTATTAAAGAATTTAATTTTCGAGAATTAGCGATTAATGCAAGCACGGATAAAGTAATTGTAAATGAATTGGAAGCCGCTTCATATATTCGTTTTTTAGTTAAAGCTAAATATATCAGTCTAAAAACTAAGGCTTGTAATAGCGGTAAGCCAGCGCGATATCGATTTAACTCAATAATGAATACTGGGCCTAAGCCACCACAAATCCAGAAGTCAAAATCTGTATTTGATCCAAATCTTAATAAAGTAGTTTGGGAACCAACTAATAATAAAAAGGAAATGACGTAATGCAGAATGAAATTAATGCAGGGTTAGTCATCATTAAAGAAGAATCTAAATGGCTACAAGAACTTCGTTGGCGTTGTGAGAAATCAAGCCAGCAAAAGATAGGAAAAGAACTTGGTTATAGCGCAGCTGTAATAAATCAAGTTTTGAAGGGTACATATAAAGGTGATGTCGAAAAAGTTGAAATAAAAATAAGAGGGGCGTATTTAGGTGAGACTGTTGGGTGTCCTGTAATAGGGGAACTAGAAAAAAATATCTGTATTGAAAACCAGCAAAGAGAGTTCTCACCAACCAATAGCACACGAGTTAAGTTGTATCGTGCCTGCCAAACCTGCCCTCATAGCGATAACCGTAAAGGAGAAGTAGCATGAAAGAATTACAACTTAATAACAACATAGAGCGTAACGCTCAAAACAAACACATGACAAGCATGCTCCATAAATCTCAGTGTGCGGTTAACTTACTGGTTAATAGAGGTATGACTGTTGTTGATATCTCACTAAATGGATCCCGCCCTGCTATTGAAATCCAATACCAATCAAAGTGTGAATTACTTAATGGCACCAGTCGTGGCTACAAAAACACACAAAGTGGCTTGTCGATATTAATGATCGCAATACTAGGTCACTGCGAAGTTAATTGGATGCAACCCGCTTATATTGACCAGATAAGGTCAATGCAAAAAAAGACACCAAAAAATAATAAATTTAATTATAACGCGAACAATAAAAAGGCGGTTGCAAATGTATAACTCAACTGAAGTACCCGAAGGGTTCAAACAAAACGCATCAGGGCATCTAGTGCCTATGGACCAAATCAGAGAACAAGATCTTATTCGAGATATGACGGTTATTGATCTAGTTTCAGAGGCAAAAACTCTGCACGCTGATTTGAGACATTTCAAATATAAAGCTCTTAATGATATTGCCGATTTAATATCCACATCTGCTGAAAAATACGATGTTAAAATCGGTGGAAAAAAAGGCAACGTTAAGCTGAGTAGTTATGACGGAAAGTATAAAGTTGAACGATCCATTGCAGACTGCATTACATTCACAGAAGAACTTGAAGCAGCCAAAGCATTGATCACTGAATGCATTGATGAATGGACAGTTAGTACCAGTAAAAATGTAACAGCCTTAATTAATCGTGCATTTAAAACCAATGCTCAAGGCCAAGTTAAAACCGCAGCAGTTTTAGAACTCATTCGCTTAGAAATTGAAGATAAAAAGTGGCAGCGCGCAATGGAAGCCTTAAAAGATTCGATACACGTAAGCAGTACCACTACCTATATAAGATTTTATCAACGAGTAGGCATGACCGATCAGTACGAAGCCATTCCACTAGACATTGCAGCGGTGAGGGTTTAACCATGGCAATCACAAGTGATCAATGGAAAGAGGTTGAAAAAGAACTTTACGGCTCGTACGGCACAGTCAAATTAAAACACCAAGGTAATGAACTGACATTAAACAAAATTTTGATTGCAGAAAATAAACTGGCGATAGCCGTTTATATTAATAGTCAAATAAAACCCTCAATGGGTCATCCCGATTTTGATTCATTCGATCAGTGCACTGAGCAGTACTGGCACAGGAAAACAAAAGCTAAATACCCACCTAGTCGACAAAAAAGTCTTTTGAAGATATGGGGAAAGCGCGAGCTTAAAAATAAGGGAATTGACCTTGAGAGCAAACACATCTGGTACGACCCTTTCTTTACTAAGTTTAATCCTCTAAAAGCTCAGTTTAAAAAACTGAATGATTTAGAGATAAGCAGTATCGGTTACCAACAAGACGTTGCATAAATTCACGCCCTAGCGAAACGCCTAGCCGCAAAGGAATGTAGCTAGAGCGTCTATCAGATGTGGTTATCTGATACTGATGAGCAGCCAAAGGATAAAAAGGGACGACATATTAGATATTCAAGTGATCAACGAATTCGTATCACAGAAGAACTAGAAGCAGAGGAAAGCTAATGAAAGACCAATACTACAAACGCGATATAGCCAAGATAAAGATCGCACAAAAAGAACTGCAAATGGATGATGACACCTATCGCCAAATGCTCAATAACGTAACGGGCAAAACATCGTCGACCAAGTTAACCATCGCTGAACGCGGTAACGTGTTAGATCAGATGCGTAAGCTTGGCATGCACTTTAAAAAGTCGAAAACCAAAGTCGCTAAGTCTTATCCTGGTAAACCCCATAACATGAATGCCCAACGTGAAAAAATAGAAGCGTTATTGGCTGATATGAAACTAAAATGGTCCTATGCCGATGCATTAGCAAAACGCATGTTTAAGGTTGAACGCGTGGCATGGCTTAAGAAAAAAGAACAATTGTCCGCTGTCATTGCTGCTCTAAGCAAAGAACAGGAAAAACGCAATCTATACAAAAATGTAACAGAGTCATTGAAACAGCTAAACAAGCTAGAATCAGAAATTGACCAGCTAATGAGAGATGAAGACTCTAACTGGCGTCGAAGCATCAAGCATTTAAAAGCCATTAATAACCACTTAAATCACTTGTTAGTGGGCGGTTAAATGACACTAATCCTATCAACTCGTCATTTGCCTGATTCCATTCAAGAAATGGCAGAAGTAATTGGTTTTTCAGCAACACTCAAGATTGTAGAAGAACGCGGTGGTATAACCCTGTGTGTACCAACCAAGGTAAAAGCTGATAACTGGCTCACTCAATTGATTGGTTTAGAAGCTATGAAAAATCTAGTGAGTTATTACAATGGTGAAGAAATTGAAATCCCACGTTGTGCAGCAGCCATCAAAGCGGCTCAAGACCAAGTGATATATGAAAGGATCAAAGAGGGCGCGTCGAAAGCCAAGCTTGCTAGAGAATTTGGATATACCGAGCGTGGCATTCGATTATTAAAAAAGCGCATGGATGATTCCATGCGCATGGACCAGGCTAGTTTGTTTTAGAAGGAAAAACCTCAACTTTTGGGATAGTTGACCAGTATTCCTTAAAATATGATAGTAAGTTATCCTTAATTGAATCAGTTGGAACGATAACCATGTAAATATCATTTTCATCAAATTTTAGAAAGGTTTGCTCGTCAAAACTTACAGCTCGACATTCTCTTTCATTTGTAAAATCATACCCTATATCATAACGATCATAAGTACTTATATTTTTTTCAACCACTCCAGGTGAAACAACAGTCATTCGTAAAGAAATAGATTTACCAAAGTTATCTGTTAATACTTGAGGTTTTCTATAGGCTGTAATTTCTTTAGATAAGTGCGTTTTATCCTTAAAGCCTTTAGAGTTCAACAGGTCTAAATACTCCTTTCTTTGAGTATCTAATATGCCTTTATTTTGCTGACTATTGATTGGCTCAGCTTGATACAAATTAATAAGTTTGTCCTTAGATATTGTATCTTCAGTATAATAAGAGACATGTTTTACATTATTTTTATTATAAAACTCTTTATTAAAAACTATCCCCAACTTCCCATACTCCTTTGAATGGTTGTGAGCCGCAAGTTTTTTGAATGCCAAATCAATAAAGCAGATCATTGATACGTCTTCTGGACTATAATTAATCGTTGCTTTATCTTTCCTTATAGCATGTGGCAACGATATGGAAATGCCTCCTTGACTATGGACTTGAGCTTTAGATAAATCTATTTGTATCTTATTCTGATCCACACAGGTTGGTATAAACTCGTGGCATACCGAGTATTTAAGCTGCTTTTCTTTAAGTATATAATCTTTAAATTTTTCGAATTGAAGGTCTAAATCACCTTTCTTAGCATCTGCACCAAAAGCGAAATGTATTAACATATTATTGACTGTCCATATTAATTTACTATCCATATTGATTTAGTATATCTTATATTAATAAAAATAAATTGTTTACCCCCGGAACCCATTCCCCCGTCTTAATTTATCCTACGCCATTTAATCTGTAGTCCAACGTATCGTTTAACGAACATAGGACAAGGTTATGGGCAAGCGTCGCTCACTCAATGACATCAACACCATTGTATTGCATTGCAGTGATACGCCAAACGGTCGTGTGCACAGTGTTGAAGATATTGATCTATGGCATGGGCAGCGTAATCCACCGTTCAAACGTAATTTAAGCATCGATCCACACCACAACCCCGAACTCAAACACATTGGTTATCACTACGTTATTACACTCGATGGCCGTATTTATTCAGGCCGCCCACTTACCGAAACTGGAGCACATGTTTCTGGTCATAACGCCAACACTGTTGGTGTCTGCCTGATCGGTCGTGACCAATTTACCCTTGAACAATTTGAAGCGATAAATAAAGTAACTTCATTGATCGAGAGCATGACTAATAAAACATTAAAAATTAAAGGTCATAACGAATACAGCAAAAGTAAAACCTGCCCTGGCTTCAACGTCCAAGAGTTCCTTCACAACGGCTACTACCCAGCCGCTAAAAATATATATATCCCAAAACAACCCGTTGAAGACTCAGAAACGATAGAACCTAAAATCGAACATAATAAAACCACGATTAAACAACCCTTAACCCAACCTAAAAAGCAGGATAAACCCATGAGCGTATTAGCCATAATCGCGGGGCTATTCAAGCCTGCCGCCGATTTAATCGACAACCTTCACACTTCAACCGAAGAAGAAATGAAACTAAAGAATGAATTGGTTTTGGCACAAAACCAAATCACAACCCAAGTAATCAACCTTGAAGCCAAACTGCTACAAGCCCAAAGCAGCATCATTGTAGCCGAAGCCAAAAGCCAAAGCTGGATAGCCCGAAACTGGCGACCTATCACCATGCTGACTTTTTTAGTATTGATTATTTGCGATGCTTTTGGATTAACAGAATTCCGTTTAAGTGAGCAAGCATGGGATCTACTTAAAATAGGCATTGGCGGTTACGTGGTTGGCCGAAGCGCCGAAAAAATCATGCCTAATGTTATGAAAGCCATCGGAAAATAAAATGGATGTTGAAGAGCTTAGGCAACGTATTGCCAATAAGTCTTCAGCTACTAAAAAATGCAGAGCAGCACCAATACGCTATGCACAATCAGCAAATTTGCATACATGGTGCAAGCCACGTAATCAAAAAACAAGAATAGGTCATCCACCTTGGTTGGTCGCCGTACACCGCAGAAAAGAGATTGAACAGATGGATGATG
>JAWUXY010000163.1:0-40651 GCA_034111105.1 Bermanella sp.
AGTAAAAGACACATACAAAAAAGGCTTAACACAAGCTCAGATCAAACAACGCTTAGGTAAAGCTGACGATATTAACAATAGTAAAAACAGCAGCACATGGGTATACAAGGGTGAATATGTAAAACGCTCTTTCCGCTTTAAAAATGGCTGCCTAATAAGCTGGAAGGAAAAATGGAAAGGTAAAGAAAGTAAGATCAGTAAATTCAGAGATGAAAAATAAACGAATGTCAGTTTAAAATTTTAGCGTAACCGCACAATACCGCTTTTTCCTATAAAGTCAGTTACTAACCAAATTTGATCAAATTGATACCCTGTAGGTATTTTTATGTCATGCATCGCATTCAATACCTGCTCACGATTCCAAGCGGGGTGCGCATTTCGAATCACCAACCAAACACGACTAGAGTCATATGCTTTACCCGCCTTGTTCTTTAGTATGGCATTTAATGCACTGATTAAGCGCTCATGGGTATCATTAAAATTTTCTTGGAGTTCTAACTGATGCTGAACGTTGGCATTGATGCCTTGTTTTAGAATATCCATGGCCTCTTGGGATGAGCCATAAAGGTGGGCAATTTCTAAATCAAGCTTTTGCCCATCTAACATACATGACACATCAGGTCGCTGAGGGCGATTGTGCCAAATATGACGAATGGTATGACCTGTCAATTGCTCGTAATGACGCATAAACAACTTGGCCGCATCATGCTCTAATTTGAGCTTTGCGGCCTCACTGGTTGATATGTCGGCTTTATCCGTTTTTTCTGCCATAGACCCCTATTGTGGTCACTTAACCACGTAAACGACGTACGCGAAATGAGCGGCCTTTTAGCTTGCCTTCACTGATTTTTTTAAGTGCAGGCTTCGCAGCATCACGCGCAACCGCCACAAACGACCAGTTATCAGACATATCAATTTTACCAATTTGACTAAAATCAATACCATTATCACTGGTTAATGCACCCACAATATCACTCGGGCGTACTTTTTGTTTTTTACCGCCATCAATTTGTAAGGTTACCATTTTCGACTTAAAAGGCGCTTTGTCTAATAAGTTAAACGGCGGCAAAATATCATTTTCAATTTGAATACCTAAGTACTCTGCAAGAACGGCCATCTTGTAACTTTCACCATCGACATGCAATGTAAACGCTTTACCTGTACTCCCCGCACGGCCGGTACGACCAATGCGGTGAACATGCACTTCTGGGTCACGGGCAATTTGGTAGTTAATAACGCAATCCAGATCTTCAACATCCAAACCACGCGCGGCCACATCGGTGGCCACCAAAACAGAAGCACTTTTGTTAGCAAAACGAACCAAGGTTTGATCTCGGTCTCTTTGTTCTAAGTCGCCATGCAGAGCAACGGCAGCAAACCCAACACTCGCCAGCTCGTCACACAACTCTTGAGTTTCGCGCTTGGTACTACAGAACACCACTGAGCTTTCAGGCTGGTGTTTGAGTAATAACAATTTCACAGCGGCTAGTCGCTGCTGATTATCTTTTACTTTATAAAAGAACTGCTTAATGTTGGCATTATCATGACCGCCTTCTACTTTCACCATAACAGGGTCTGTCATGACGCGTTGCGCAATTTTTTGAATCCCCTCTGGAAACGTTGCGCTGAATAACAACGTCTGACGATCATCTGGAGTGTGATCCATAATGGCATCTAGCGCATCTTGGAAGCCCATTTCAAGCATGCGATCCGCTTCATCCAACACAAATGTGGATAGGCGATCAAGCTTCAATGTCCCTTTACGAAGGTGCTCTTCAATTCGCCCCGGAGTGCCAACAACAATATGACAACCATGCTCTAGTGAGCCGATTTGAGGGCCGAATGGCATACCACCACATAAGGTTAAAACCTTAATATTGTGAATAGCACGTGCCAATTTACGGATTTCCTTGGCCACTTGATCAGCCAACTCTCGGGTGGGGCATAACACTAGGCTTTGCACATAAAAGCGCTTCACATCTAATTGGTTAAGCAAACCCAACGCAAATGCAGCGGTTTTACCAGAGCCAGTTTTGCCTTGTGCTATCACATCTTTACCTGCTAAAACCCCCGGTAAACTTTGCTCTTGAATCGGCGTCATGCTGGTATAACCCATATCATTAAGGTTTTGCAGCAGGTCGGGGTTTAAGCTTAATTGGGAGAAACTTACTTGGCTCACGTAACACCTATACTTTAAGAGACCAGAAATTATGGCGCCATTTTAACAGAAGCGCTCCTGACTGTAGTGCTGATTCATGCAAATCGACACATTTAATAGATTACTGGGTGGGTTCGGGAGGCTGCTCAATGGTCAAGAAAGTCGATAAAATACGGCTTAATTCTACATGTTCGATTGGCTTACTAAGGTATTCGTTCATACCACAAGCAAGGCATTTCTCTTTATCACCATCAATCGCATTTGCGGTCATGGCTACAATCGGAATCTTTCGGTTCATATTATTGCCGTGATCTGCAGCGCCGTCCCTAATCGCGAGCGTGGCAGCATAGCCGTCCATGATGGGCATTTGGCAATCCATAAATACCAAGTCAAAGACCTGATTGCGCAATTGATCAATCGCCTCATTGCCGTTTTCCGCTATGACAATATCCAAACCAAAATCTGATAATAACTCTTTTGCAACTTCTTGGTTTATGAGGTTGTCCTCAACTAACAGGATTCGACCTTTATGGGAGTCGCTAACCACAGCAATGGGCTTTACTTTTTTAGCTTTTTTCTTGGCTAATTTAATCGGTAATACAACCGCAAACTCACTACCTTGGCCTAGCGCACTGTTTACCTGAATTGATCCGCCCATTAACTCAACAATTTGATTCACAATAGCCAACCCAAGTCCGGTACCACCGAAACGTCGAGTGGTCGATGAGTCTGCTTGGGTAAAATCATTAAATAAATTAGCGATCCCACCTTCTTTAATCCCTATACCTGTGTCCTTTACGCTTATCATTAATTCTGTTTTACCTTCACTTTTTTTATTCAGTTTAACCTTTAACGTCACAGACCCTACTTCAGTAAACTTAATGGCATTACTTAATAAGTTACTCATGATTTGTTTTAATCGAATAGCGTCGCCTCGAATCCATGTACTATCTATATCTGAAGATTCTAAAATCAATTCTATGGGTTTATTTTGAACTTGGTATTTGTAGTTTTCATATATAGCATGGATTAAGTAATCAACATCAAATGGGCGAGATTCTATATTAAGTTTACCGGCCTCAATTTTACTAAAATCTAAAATATCATTAACAAGTGAAAGCAATGTATCTGCACTTTCTTGTGCTAATTTTATATACCTTATATTTTTATCACCCTCATTATTCTTATTAAGAAGATTAAGCATCCCAATTATACCATTCATGGGCGTACGAATTTCATGACTAATTGTCGCTAAAAAACGCGTCTTAACATCAAGAGCTGTTTGTAAGTCCGATGTTCTTTCTAACACTTCTTTTTCTAGATCGTCTTTTACTAATAGTATTTCATCTTTTGAAAAATTTAATTCTTTAACCAATGCATTAAAGCTTGAATTAAGCTCATCTAATTCATTGGGTATTTTTGACTCTAAATAATACGGATCATAAACATCCAAATTATCAAAATTAATATCATGTATTTTTTTGTTAATAATTTAAGTGGATTAAGAATTATATATTTTGCAAAAAAGTAAAAAATTAAAAATAACGCTAAACTTTTAATAACTGCATTAACCAGCAAAAACAAATAACCTAGTTGCACCCGAGATAAAACCACATTCGAGTCACTGTATAGAGTAACATTCGCTAATTTAACCTTAGTGCCGGAGAATGTATAATAGAGAGGAAATTCATAAGACAGCAATTCAAGAACATCATGATTGGCTTCATTTTTATCTAACAAAAAATTTCTAATCTCACCTTTATCACTAACAATACCTTTAGCTAAAAAGATATCATGTTCATTTGGTTTTATAATCTTTATGCCGACAATAATTGGCATATTAAATAATACATTCAAGTTTTCATTTATTCTGTCACGATCTAAATCCCAAATAGAGCGTGCTAATATCTTCCCAAAGACTACCTCATATCGACTCAGCTCTTTTATGATTTCCTTTTGAGTATGACTGTATTCCTTTACCATATGAAACACAGTCACAGCGACCGCAATTAAACAATACACGCCAAACACCCAACGCATAAGCTGGGTTGAAATTGAACGCTTAGCGGTTACAGCTTTCATCAACCCAACCTTGCCAGACTTTTTTATACTGCGTTAACCATTTATTTGCTGCGGCCTTATATGAAAGACCATCAACATCGACGAATGCGGCAGCACTTGCTATTTGCTGGTTATTTAATGAGAAGGCGCGCAGCAATGTGTCGGCACAAGACCAGTTTTTAGCAAAGCCTGACCATGTGGCTTTTTTCAACCAGCCTCCTTTTGGATTACCGCAATCATACAAGAACTTTTTATTGATGCCCCAGTTTGGATTCGTTTCACATTCAGGCTTATAGCTTGGAAATTCAATAAATTTACCTTTAATTCTTGAATCGACCCAATTGGGGGTCCAGTTAAATAAAAGAATAGGCTGTTTGGTTTTAACCGCTGCTTTTAATGCTTTATTAAGCTGATCACCGGACTCTAACATTTTCACTTCAAAATCAATTTGTAATGCTCTGATACGCGCCTCATCTGGTTTCTCCCATGGACCAGACAAATAAACCCCTTTTTTTGAATCACCCTGTGAAAAATATGACGAACATTTTTTCAATGCTTTCCAATCGGGTAAACCAGGGCATGCGGCCTCTACATAGTCTGGGTACCACCAATCTTCCCGTGTTTTTGCGTCATGCAACCCCATATCGACAACCCGCCCTGCGGCGACTAATCGATCAAATTCAGTGGCCATTGTGCCCTCCCATACTTCTACCTGCACATGCGCAACACCATGACTCAAAGCCCCCCATTGCTCGACAATAGAGCTTTCAAGGTATGCCACTTCATAACCTTGCTTTTTAAATAGCTCCCCAATGACATGACTGAGTACTATCTGGCTAGACCAGTTATTGGTAATAATTTTAATAGGGGCCGACCAAACACCGGTCGCTAGACCTATAAAGGCAAAGAAAACGATTATTCTTATCATCGGCCTATCTCCCACTAGTTCTTTAAAAACAAGCACTTACGACCTATAAATTGAATTATTCAAGCGGTATTGACTCAAGCACTCACAAGACTATTACCATCAAAGTGTAGGCCAATGTGACAAAAAGGCATGTCGCAGTAGTACCACTACTGACTCGCTATTGTCACAAAATAGTTATTCGCATTCTTTTAGATAAAGAAAAGGGAGGCCCATCAAAATAAAACACTCGTTTAGGGGGGTTAAATACGGCAAACAAAAGGGATATGAATTGAGATCCTTTTTTTCAAAAAAAAATAAATAATAAATAATTTATTTATATAAGCACGCTAGAAAATGACACTAAAAATGGTATAGACAAACGAAGAATAAATATATAAAGGAGAGAGTGATGTATTACGTAGGCATTAACGAAATAAAAGGTATCATAAAAATTCTATAAAAACCTTATTCGAACATTATAAGTGTTAATAAAAAATGCATGGTGCTATTTATTATTAACACTTTTTACTTATTCAGAGAACGAATTATAATCCCATTGCGCGGATTTCATTTTTGATTTGGTTTTGATCAGTCCAATTGCATTGAACGCATCTTGAACTTGTTCATTTAACATATCTAAGCGATAAGGAAATACCGGATTATTAAAAAAGTCGATATTGCCCTGTTTATCAACAAATTGAGCGTCGTAGTATAAGTTTTCTATATCCAGTTGTGCTGTTTTGTCACCCAACAAAATATCAGCTGACACTTCTTGAAGTTCTGCTTTTTTGGCGCTGCTTAGGTCCGTCATTAGGTTTTGTAGTGTTTTTGATGCACCCATCAAGGTCTGAACAAAGGCTTTTACTTCTGCTTTATTTTTTTCGAAATAATCCGATCTAACCACATACACATCTGCAATAATACGTCGAGCATACATGGTTGAAATAATCATCCTGGCCCCTCCAATAGAGCCATTTTTTCCTGTCCCGACTCGACGCCCTGATGTTAAACCGTATGCATCAGAGATAATCATAAAAGAGGCGTCAATATCATCAAGCTTTAATGCTTCAGCCGGTGAGTTAGGCGATAATGTTAAATCCGCCATCCACTTTAAATTGACATCACTCATTTTCAACCCAGCTTGGGTTAATAATGTGGTCATAAAATCAACATGAGGGCCATACGCTTGTATAGCAATGGTTTTACCTTTCAATTGATCTACACGCATAATATTATTTTTAGCAACTAGCGTATCACCACCCATTGACCATGTTAGTTGATAAATAACCACTGGCTTTGTTCTAGGGTCTTGCGTAATTAAATCCAACGCTTGATTACACATACCTATGGTGCACCGTAGATAGGGTGACGCACCAGACAGGTAGTCTTGCAGTTGTTTATCAAAGTTATCTTGTAAGACAAATTCATAATCTAACCCGGCTTTTGCCATAGGGCTGCCAGGCTGAGTACGAGTACTCATTCCATTGGCTAAAATGCTCACCATGTCGCCACCCCAAGTAATCATAGGAATGCGCATCGGGGTTGTTTCTTTCACTGGGCCAACAGTCGTGTCGATTCGATCCGCCAATGGTTGTGGTTGAATGAACTCTGGTGCGCAGAAAACATTGAATGTAAATAGCGGACTAAACAGTACAGCGAGCAATAAAGAGAAGCGAATCAAAACTTAATTCCTTTTTGAATATCTTAAAATATTCATACCATAAGCAATTTCAGTGCCTGATTGATTTTTCTCGCTCTTAGATTGTGCAAAGCGTGATTAAGTATGAGAAATTGCATTAATAAATTCAAATAAAATCATGTCAATTGAATTTATTTAGCCCCAACATATGACCTAAAATATTTCAAAGCACCAAATGTGATCACTATTTCCATTAAAAGCACGATAAATAGTAAAAATAGTGCACGACTTAAATACAAGTAGCATCAATTGCGAGCAAGCATGTTTTATGATTGTCAGTATTGGGGTTATTTAAGGATTACAAAAAGTAGAATAGAACAGGTTATAAATAGAAAATAATATTAAATTGAAAAAGATGACGTAAAGCTGGCTTAACAGCCAGCTTTACTAATAACGCTAAGGTTTAGATAAAATAACAGCGTAACAATTACCCCCTTCATTCATACCAACAACAAGTGCATGATTGACTATTTTTTCACGAGGGGCTTTCATGACTAAATCAAAATCATCTAGTAATGCATGCTGGCTGTTTTTGATAGGGTAAATAATATTATCTTCCATCGCTACAATCACGCCTTGTAAGTTCAAAGCACCACTGGCTGATTCGGCAAAACCAAAGTATGAATTAAAATTGGTATAAGGGATGCTACTCACAGCATCGCCTAATCCCATTTTCACACCATTTAATTCAGAAATATCAGCTTCTTTAAAGCCAAGACTGGTTCCGCATATCATATCTAACTGATTCGGGCTTAACTGGGACTCTTTTAATGCCGCTTCAATTGCGCTTGCTAACGCTTGTGAGCGTGTTTGACCATTTACGTTAAACTGATCACTGGCATTTGCACGACCATAACCCGCTACTTGTGCATAAATATGAGCGTCACGACTCAAAGCCGCATCTTTTGCTTCTAGCAAGACAAGCGCTGCGCCTTCACCCATAACATAACCAGAAGATGATTCATCGTAAGGTTTGAATGAGAGAGCATCAGATTGGTAATTAACCGCAGCATCATTACGGGCCGCATTCATCACAAGCGAAAAACCAAGGGCTTGTTCGTCAGAACCACCTGCAAGCATATAAGGTTGCATGTTTTGTCGCACAACCTCATAACCTTGAATCAGTGCACCCAATGAGGCGTTGTGCCCCGTTGCTAAGGTCGTGTTGTAACCTCGCATGCCTTTTATCGTTGCGCAGCCTGAAGATACACTATTATAAAGTGCTTTTGGAAATTCAGAGGTACGCACATTACTTGGCTCTGGCTTCATACTTGAGAAGAAATTATCCATGGCCGTTTGCGGGCCTTTAGATAGGCCTAACACCATGCCAAATTCATCTTTATTTTGTTTGCCAATTTTTAAGTCTGCACTGGTTAATGTTGCTTCCAGTGCGGCCATTGTATACAAGGAGATAGGGTGCAACTTACGAGTATCAACACTGCGCAAAATTTTGCGCGCATTAAACGGGGCAACCTTATGAACGCGAAAGCTAAGCTCACCTAGATCGTTCGCTGGAAGATTACTTCGCATTTCACACAGTACACTCTCGCTTTGAGTCAACCAATGAAACGGAGATTCGTTATCGTTGTGCTGCAATTGGCAATGTATTTCGCTGGATTTATCAACTGATTCAGCAAGCCCCTGCTTGAAGGCATCGAAACCAATTCCAAGCGAACTGATTTGCCCCACACCTGTAATCACCACTTGTTTTTTGTTGTAACTTGAAACGGGTTGGCTCGCAACTTTCATGGAACCAATCACACTGCAGTTATTACCACCAAATGCGTAATTGTTTTTCATAAACACGTTGACGTCTTGATCAATAAAATCATTCGCAACAACATTTAAATCAACATACTCACGAGGTGTCGAGAAATTTAATGTGGGTAATATTTTTTTCTCTGGTAACGTTACTAAACACGCAACCATTTCCATGACACCGGCGGCGCTGATGTTATGACCAAAGTACGATTTAGTAGAGCTAACGGGAACCCGTTTTTGACCAAATACTTTATTAACCGCGGCAGTTTCTGCGCGATCATTGGCTGATGTACCAGTGCCATGCACATTAATGTATTCAATTTTTTTAGCACTGATACCGGCATGATCAAGCGCCAGCGACATCACCATGGTGGCACCTTCACCGCGAGGTTCAGGTGAGGTTTCATGGTAAGCATCGCATGATGTAGCGTAACCAAGTATTTCAGCGTATATGTGCGCGCCACGTGCCCTAGCAGACTCATAGCTTTCAAGTACTAATGCTCCTGCGCCTTCACCAACTGACATACCAGGCTCTGCTGAGAATGGACTACAAGGACCATCAGCCATGGCATCTAATATTTTAAACCCAGAAAAAGTTGGCAGATAAAGCGGCTCGCTGCCAACAATTAATACTTGCTCGGTTTTGTTATTTTGAATGGCATCAAAACCTAATCCCAATGCATTGGTACTGGCAGTGCATGCGGTTGCAACCACATCATAACCACCACCTAATCCCAGTAAGTTAGTAATAATGGGCGCAGCCGCACCATAGTGACCCGTATTAGCGAGCATATCCATCGGCACCGCGTCGTCTGTAATCACGGGCATCAAGGGCTCTGTCGCTGCACCACTTACGGCAATCATCGCAGACATGGTCTGCAAACTGTTTGAACCCGCTAGCTTGGCGTCTTGCAATGCTTCAAGACCTACTTTATAGCCCCACAACGCAACCTTATCTAATTGTGAGACTAATTCAGTATCCAGTTCAGGATACTTAATAGGCTCTTTAATGTGTGCTGCATAACAGTTTTCAAAAAAACGATTGAATTCGTCACTGCTAGCAATGGCACTTTTACAATCAAACAAGCCTTGGGTAAAAGCTTGTTTATTTTGACCAATGGCAGAACAAATTCCAACACCAGTAATTACGATTCGCTTGCGTTGAGTTTTCATATCAAGCCTTACTCCAAAGTAATACCGCGATCAGCAAGAATAACGCTACCTTGAATGGCGCGTGATTTATCGGAGCATAAGAAACTAACAACACTCGCGATCTCTGATGGGTCCAATACAAAATCACGTTTACGAATTTCAAGCATGTGCATAAAGCCAGGCCAAACTTGCTCTAGCTGCTCAAACGTATCGGTTTTCACCAAACCACCACACACACCATTTACACGAATACCTTTATTATGTAGTTCGTAATCTAAATAACGTACCAAGTGCTCAAGTGCGGCTTTCATAACCCCCATAGGATAATGAGGCATAACACGACGACTACCCGTGCTCGTAATAAAGACAATACTGCCGCCTTCTTTCATCATCGGGATAACACCCTGCACACAACCCACGTTACCCACTAGGTTCGTATCGAGTAATATTTTCCAATCTTCTTTATTGAAATCTTGGAATTCTTTAAACGGTGTTTGTCCTGCATTTAAAATTAAGTAGTCAACTTGTTGAAAATCACTTTGTAAGCCTTTAAACATTTTTTCTACGTCACGGCGCACAGATAAATCACCGAGTACGCTACAAGCATAAACGCCTTTTTCTTCTGCATATTCGATTAGTTGTTTAACTTGAGCGGCACCTTTACCCACATTACGGCGGTGATTAATAATGACATTACAACCATCATCAATCAGCTCTTTCACAATCGCAGCGCCAATACCGCGAGAGCCACCTGTAACAATAGCCGTTTTACCTTTAATATTATTTGGCAGTTGCCCTTGTGATAATTCCATTTTTATATCCTATTTTTATGATTATTTGTAAAGGTTAAATTCCATGCACTGCCATCTCGATCAATGCTATGAAGTAAACTGTCATGGCTTATTTCACTATGAATATGTTCATGTAAGACCTTGATTGCGTTAATATTGACAAAATCTCCCCATTCTTTATAAGCGTTAACTTGGCTAGCCTCAGGGTAAAGGTCTTTCAATAACATACTTTCTAATTGAGCAATCTCATCTCGACCATTCAAACCAAGGTAACATCTTTCAATATTAATATTTTCTTCTACTGCGCTATTTAAGCTCGGCAGCTCGAATACATTATCTGTTTTTAATGCGCTGTATGAATTTAAGCTATTTATATTTAACTTTAATTTTGGCTGACGCTTTTCATCCGCATCACTTGCTTCAACCACCAAAAAACCAGCTGATTCATTGATGGTATATTCATCTGATGATTTCTTAATTTTTATTTTATTACTGATTTGCCAATTTAATAACGACTGCATCTCAGTTAGATAAAGATAGCTATAAGATTGAAATACACCGCCAACGACAACAATGTCTAACTCACCAGATTGAATTAACGTACGTGCTAACTCGAGCGCTTGAAAGAAACCATTTCGCTCGCCTCTTAGGCGTACGCTATAACCGGTAATATTATGATTATTAAGTAAAAAGGCAGGAAACACATCTGACTGATACATTTCTTTAACTTGAAATTCTTTATTCATGAATGACGTAGGGCCATACATATTAAAATAAATAATCCCTATTCTTTGGCTTATCTTTTTATTGATTTTTCGATACAGCCCTGCATCTTTCATAGCGCACTCAAACGCTAGACTCACAGCATCTAGATGGCCACCTTGTGACTCTTTATCAAATTGATTGACATTCCAATATTGAATACCAGCAGTTTTTTCAACTTTTTCATATAAGGACTGTTCATATTTATTATTTAACCTAGGCACAAAAAGGCGCTTGCGCAAGCCTTTAACTAGGCCACTGCCACTAATGGAAATTGGATAATTAAGCATGATCAACTCTTTCCAATAGACAACTTACTATTGAGCCATCGATACCAATACTGTTTTTCAAAAGGTATTGAATATCTGCTTGGCATTCTTCAAATACAAAATTCATGTCTAGCGTTAAATCTAAATTCCCCTTCGAGCGCATAGGAATAATACGATTATTTTTAAATGCATCATTGGCTAAAATAAGATCAAAACCACCCGATGCAGATAGCATATAGCCTGTTTGTTCGGTGTAACTTACGATCTTCGCTTTATGAGAAGAAAATAATTGAGATAAAGCTGAAGCTTCAGATTGGTCACTGGCAGTAATACCATTGCCATGTGGATAAATTAAATCCACATCTTCTGCCAGTACCCCTGCTTTATCTAGAGCATCTTGCATTGTCTGAGAAATTGAACGAAATGAAACATCTAAGCTAGCAGAGTGGGCAGAACCTGATAAAGCCCGTTTAGAACTCATGGCTTTAATTGCAAAATTCGGTGTCTGACTTTGATGAGTATCATCTAAACGTTCTAGCAATATTCCTGCAACACCATATGCTGGCATTAAGCCATCACTGTCTTTTGAAAACGGTAAAGAGGCTTGCTTTGCCATGATATTAAGACCCGACATAAACAAAATATCGAACTTTGAAACCTCTTGCCACGACAACACTAAAGCACGGTCTATTTCACCGCTTTGCAGCATTGCAATAGCTGGGATCATTGCGTTCAAAGCAGACGAACATGCCGACGAAACCGTTAAAATAGGGTTTGGTAATTTAAAGTACTCAGCATAAGGCTGCGTTAGAGTATCGTTCCTAAAACTATCAGCATGTAAGTCAGTGATTTTTTTATTCAATAATAAATCAACAGCTGCATTACTATGCAGCTCTCGAATAAATGAAATTAAATCAGGGTGATTGCCAGATGAACCCCAAAATACTCGCGTACTTTTTTGTGCAAGTATTTCAGCATCTAATTTTGCATCTGCTAATACCTGCTCTGTCACATTAACCAGCGCAGCTACTTTTTCATTTTCAATGCTTTTATATTTTTTTGATAACTCTTTACGCGCATTTTCTAATGGCGCATATTTTACATCATGCTCAAATCCAAATAGAGATTTGAGCATCTTGTTTTCAAAAACAGGCTGCAGATTAACAAACTTACCCTGAGCTAAATTATTTAATAGCTCAGAACTTGTTTGTGCAAAATCAGATAAGCAACCAGTCCCTGTTACTACAACCTTGGAGTACAAGCTAAGCTCCTTTTTTAACGATCAAAGCATAGCAGTTACCGCCTTCTGACATACCCGTCACAAGTGCATATTTTATTTCCGCTTCGACAACACTACCCGTCACATAATTTAATCCAGCAACAGAAAACTCAGTGGTATTCAATATTGGATAAACTAAATTATCCTTCATACCATGAATCACAGCCGTTAAATTAAGTAAGCCACCAGAGGCTTCAACAAAACCAAAGTAGCCATTGTAATTGGTAAGCGGAACCGATGCGCTATGATCGCCAAGTGCAAGCTTAATACCATTGAGCTCCATGCTCGTGGCGTATTCACCGGCCCATGTCGTGCCACACACCATATCAATATCTTGTACAGATAAATTGGCTTCTTTTAATGCCATATTGATGGCATCAGCCATTGGTTGTGCCGTTGTATTTTCGTTAAAATAAAACTGATCACAACTTCTACCATAACCCATGATTTCAGCATGAATATGCACACCACGTTCAACAGCACTGTCATGAGATTCTAAGAAGACACAACCCGCGCCTTCACCCATAACATAACCTTTATTCTCTTTTGCATAGGCTTGATAGCTGTTATCAGTATTTTCATAATTGAAATCTTCATTACCCAGCAACATCAATGGCGAAAATCCAAGTGAATCTTCATCAGCAGCACCTGCCAGCATATAATTTTGCAGGTTTTGACGAATAACCTCGTAGCCTTGAAAGACAGCACCAAAGCCTGCATTAACACCTGATGATAACGTTGTGTTGTAACCCTTTATACCCTTCGCAATTGCACACTGGGTGGCAATAGAGTTCATCAGTGACATAGCAAATTCACTGGTACGAACATTATTAGGATCAGGCGATAAACTCTCACACAAACGTGTAATCGTGCTAGTTGGGCCTTTTGATATACCCATGATCATGCCGATTTCTTCGCGGGCAGTTTTGGCAACTTTATAATCAGCCGATTTAAGTGCCTGCTCTAATGCAACCAGAGCGTACAATGAGATATTATTTAATTTCTTCGCATCAATACTGCGTAATACCTTTCTCGCATTAAATGGCTTAACCATATGGCAGCGATAATGCAGCATTTTATTTTCATCAAGTGGTAATAGCTTGGCTTCTTCGTCGTTAAGCTCCACTTTCATTTCGCGCGGCATTGGCACCGCACCACCTTCATTCAAGCCCAGTGCAAATTCACTGTTACTCGTACCCAGCGAACTCACTGAGCCCATACCCGTAATCACAACACGTTGAGGTTTAAATTCGGTTTGTTTGATTGACCCTGGTTTAGTCGATACAACTAAACATGAATTGTTACCACCAAATGCATAATTATTTTTAAGAAAAACATTGACATCTTTTTCGCGAAAATCATTAGGTACACAATCAATATCGGCATAGGTACGTGCTTCACCAAAATTCAATGTAGGTAGGATTTTCTTTTCAGGCAGTGTCACTAAGCAGGCAATTAACTCCATAATACCGGCCGAACCAATATTATGCCCAAAGTAAGATTTGGTTGAACTAATAGGCGGTGTTGTGCCTTCACCAAATACTTTTTTAATGGCTAACGCTTCTGAACGGTCATTCGCATCTGTGCCTGTACCATGGGCATTAACATAATCTACATCCTCAGGTTTTAGGCCTGCGTTAGCAATTGCTGTACGCATAACCCAAGAAGAGCCGTCTGCTTTAGGGTCTGGTGCTGTCTCATGATATGCATCACTGCTGGTCGCATAACCCAGTAATTCGCCATAAATTTTTGCACCACGGGCTTTCGCGTGTTCGTACTCTTCAACAATGACCGCACCAGCACCTTCGCCAATAGACATTCCTGGCTGATTAGAATAAGGCGTACATGGGCCGTCAGCCATGGCTTTAAGCGCATAAAAGCCTGCAAAAGTGGGTACATATAAAGGCTCTGATCCTAATGCCATCATGACATCACCTTTATTATTTTGAATCGCATCAAACGCTAAACCAATCGCATTCGGGCTAGCTGTACATGCTGTTGCTACTAATTCGTAACCACCACCAATTTTTAATAACGATGAAACTAATGGGCAAATACTGGCATAACTGCCCGAATATTTGACCATGTCCAAATTGGTTTCTTCTGGTTTATTCATAATGAATGGAAGATAAGCTTCGGTTCCAGCGGCTGAAACACCCACCATCAATCCCATTTTTTTCTTTAAATCACTGTCAAGTAAACCACCATCTTCAAGCGCTTCTCGTCCCACACGATAGCCCCACAAAGCACCCTTATCTAACTTAGTAATTAAGTCAGGGTCTAAACCTGGGTAGTCTACTTCACCTTTAATTTCAGATGCGTACGCACCTGCAAAATATTCACTGTAGGTTTCACTTGGCTCGATACCTACTTTCTTATCTAGCAGGCCTTGTTTGAATTCAGGAACATTTCGACCAATTGAGGATAAGACCCCCATTCCTGTAATCACTACTCGTTTACGTATATTGGTCATGGCACACCTAAAATTTTTACTTGATGAATATGATGAATTAAAGCCAGCAGATCATCCTAACCCACTGGCTTTAATTATTAGGCTTCCGCTTTTTTCGCTTCGAGTTGCTCAAGCATATTGCGGAATTTATCTGGATTCACGAAGCTGTTTTCATTCGGGTTTATCAGCATGCTGTGATTCTTAATAAACGGTGTTGCCGTTGTTGAAATTTTACGTTCAACGCCATCGGCCGTTTTAATGACATAAGCATCAATACCAGCATAAGCATATGCCTCATCGATAAAGGCCTGTGCTATTACTTTCTTCAAGCTAGGCGAGTATCCAGATACCACTAGTTTGCCGATTTCTTCACCATTACAGAAAATTGCATCACCTGAACCAATGGCTTTTACTTCGCCTTCTTGCTCAAGTACCACACCCACAATTTTTTTCGTAAGTGCTTGATCACGTTTTTCTAATAAGCTTTCACGACCAAAGAATTCGTCTTTGTCGTAACGTACCATCCACTGTAATTGCAATTCACGCGGGTCACGTGACACGCTGCCGTTACCTGTAGGTGAAAAGTATGGGTTTTCTAAACGTGTTAGTTCATGCAGTGCTAGGCCTGCTTTTACTAGCTCGTAACGCATGCCTTTTTCTTCGATTTCTTTCCACAATGCTTCGGCTTCTTGCACCGGTAAAATTACTTTATAGCTAAACTCACCGTGCTTACCACCACGTAGTAGATAGGTGTCGTCTTCTAAGGCAATAAAGCCTAGGAAAGGGATACCAATTACATCCATGCCGTAAATTTCTTTTGCAAGTTCCCAGCTATATGGACCTTCCATTGCAACAATCGCATGAGATTGAGTTAAAGACGTCATTTCTACATCTTCAAAGTCACCCATTCGTTCTTGGAATAAGCTCATTAGGGTTGCGTCATCTACGTGCTCAGCCAATACCACATAGCTATCATCATCATTCATGATATAAACGTCAGTAATGATGTTACCGGCTTCATCAAGTAATACCGTGTAAAGGGTCTGCTCGTCGCGTATTTCAGCAACGTCACCAGCAACTGCAACATCTAATACATCAAATGCTTCATCGCCTTCGATTTTTAATTTTGAGTAATGACTATAATCTGACAGCGCGACATTATGACGAAGCGCATAGTATTCTTTATCAAGGTCACTATATTGCTTAGGTACTTCAATACCGTTTACGCTCGTGACATCTTTTGCTTGTTCTTTATGTAATGCTAATAATCCGTTCATTGTATTCTCCTTATTAAGCGGCTTCAGTTGCGCGTTTACGTTCTAAAATAAAATCAACCAATTGGTTAATGTTGCGCATAAAAGAAGGGTCAGTACCCTCTTCTACTTTGATTCCAAAGCTCATATCCAACATTACAACCACTTCTGTGGCATCTACGCTATCTAGTTTCAATCCGCTACCAAAAAGCGGCGTATCTTCATCAATATCCTGCGGCTCTTGATATAAGTTCAAACGCTCGATTAGAACTTTCTTAACTTCGTCTAATACAGCTTTACGCTCATCTATAATATTTTTAAGTGCTTCTTGCATGATGTATCTCCTAGTTAGATAGATTCTTCTGTTTCTAATTTGTCTTCTTTAACACCGAAGCCGGTAGTAAGTTGTCGCCAATTTGACATACGACCTGAACATACAATTTTTTTGCCTACACGTGCTTCAACATTAAAGTGGTTAAAACCAGCACTATCGACTAAAAACAATTCACTAGTCAGCTCTAATACGTCACCGGGATACACAACTCCACGAAATTTCAGGTCTTGTGACGCTAAAAAACCCATCAAATTTTCGCTGATTTTTTTAACTCGTGCGACGCCTTCAGGGCAATGTATTGCACCTTTAAGTTCATGCAAGTCTTCTAAATCGTTACCCGTTTCTTTTTTATAATCTTCGATAAACGAAAGAATGACATTCATGTATTCACTTGTCTGACCAAATGTTTCAGCAATCAAAACGCCAGGCATAACTGGAAAGCCAGGAAAGTGACCAGTAAAATGAGGCTCATTCGCGGCCACTGTTTTAATACTGGTTATCTTTGGTCTTTCACCATTTTTAAAATTAATAATTTTATCGACCATCATGAATGGCTGGCGAAACAATGCTAACTTTTGCAGCATAAAAGGCTCAATAAGAACAAAGTCCTTAGCGACCTTTTTTTTACGTATTACCGTCGTCATAAAATACCTTTTTCCTTAACGCATTATTAAGCCACCGTCAGCCACAATAGTTTGGCCGACGATATAACTTGAATCTTCTGATGCTAAAAACGAAATTACTTTAGCAATTTCACTTGGCTGACCCAAACGATTAACAGGGATACTGGATAACGTTTGCTTCATGATGTTTCGAGGTATGCGCTTAACCATGCTTGATTCAATCAAACCTGGGGCTATGGTATTAACGCGAATATTTTTAGGCGCAAGCTCTGCCGCAATCGTACGACCAAATGCAATCACTGCACCTTTAGCAGAACTATAATTCGCTTGGCCAAATGAGTTAGTCACACCCGCGATAGAGGAAATATTAATGACAACGCCAGAACGGTTACGGTACATATTATCAACCGCTGCTTTCGTGCAATAAAAAGTACCAAATAAATTGGTTTGAACAACATCTTCAAACTCTTCATCTTTCATTGTGGTAAATAGGTTATCTTTATAGATGCCGGCATTGTTAACTAAAATATCGATACAGCCTTCTGTTTCAACAATATTTTCGATCAATGCCTTCACTTGCTGCTTATCTTGAATATTACATTGCTTCGCAACAGCACTCTTACTGTCTTGTTCAAGCTCAGAAATAATCTGATCTGCCTGTTCTTTTGAACTGTTATAGGTGAAATACACTCGACAACCTTGTCTCGCTAGCTCTTTAATTGCTGCTTGACCAATATCACCACTACCACCGGTAATTAAGGCAACCTTGCCTTCTAGATCTTCATATCTCGCCATGATTAACTCCTCTTACTTTAGATTCGACACAACATCACAATGGCGACTGCATTTTCGCCCTCGTGGCTAATAGACACATGAGAATAATTCACATTTTTTTCTTGCATATACTCATAAAATTTTCCGGACAATTTGAGTACTGGCCGACCATCATCGCCAGATTCAAGTTCGATATCTTTAAACGAAATTGAATATCGAAATCCTGTACCCAATGCTTTGACGGCCGCTTCTTTCGCGGCCCAACAAGCACTGTAACGTTCGAATTTTTTCTCTGCGCTTTCACAGTATTCTTGCTCATTTTTGGTATAAACAAGGTTTAAAAATTTTTCACCACTGCGATTGATGGCTAACTTCATTCGCTCAATTGATGCAATATCCACCCCAACACCATATACGCCACAACTCACTTCAGGCGGCAGCTCAGTTATCATGTCTTCGACTGATAACTCTGTGTCTGTCATCATTACACTCTTCATGCTGGCACCTCCTTTTGTTTGCTTAAGTCCATGTAACCTTGTTGTAGATCTTCTCTGCCATGGTATTGAACAACCTGCTTGATAGAATTAATCAGCATGTGGTTCCTTAGGTAGATATAGCTAACCATCCAAACAATTTGTGCAGTGAATAAAAAGGCATAAAACCAATCTTTATAAAGCGACATAAATAGAGTCGCTATAACCACCTGCACAACAACAATTAACAACCACCAACCAATTAATGAAAACTTCTTTACCTTATAACTGTCTTTTATGTCTGTTTTATTTAAATGAAACCCACCATCACTAAGATCAGTCATTTTTATTAGTTTTGAATTGAGCCCTCCAATGACATAACTCATTGGGTTAGAGTGAGCACTCAATAAAAGTAACAGCGTAGTAATTGATATTGTTACCAACATCGTAACCCAAGCCACATCAAGCGATGCACTCTGAACAGAGTTCAATGGACTAATAATTGCGAAGTTTAATAATAAAAAGCACAAAGCTTCTGGGTATAAATAAAACGTTTTAACATAACCTTTCATCGTAAGGCTTTCACAATTTGCCTCTTCTGATGAATATGAGCGATAAAATACATCCGCCGTTATCAGCAAAATAGAAAACAAAGTAAGCGGAAAAACAAACGCACCAATTAACCATAAAATCGAGAGGTGAACACTAAATGCGTAAGGAACCAAGAAATACGAGATGGCAAAAACAAGACCAGAAGACAAGATAGAAAGAAAAAATGATACTCTAAACGGTTTTTCTAGAAAGCCCTTATAGGTAGGCTTATCTTCAAAACTTTTTTTATCTTTTTCATCAATCTTGAATTTATTCGAGTAAATAGCATAAGGCCAAATACTCCACAGGTCCTTTATCATGCGAAAAGAGGCGGTAAAACACAGTGCTGTAAAAAACAGAGCAATCGCCAATACATCGTTTTCATTCACTCGTAGCGTTAACAAACCAACCAAGACAGCAGCGATCACACTGTAAATAAAGGCAGGTATTAATGCTGAAAAAAGCAAATAAATTTTGTAAGGTATGGCCGCCATTTATCCACCTAGCCTTTCAACATCCTGGATCGTTTCAACATGCTCTATGGTAAAATCAGACGTATCATCTGCAATTGACTCAAGTAATCGACTTAAAACCTTTTTAGGGCCTACCTCTATAAATTTACGATGCCCTTTATTTATCAAACCCTCTATGGATTCACGCCATCTCACCATACCCGTAATATGAGACACTAAGTGCTCTTGAATATTTGCTACATTCACACAAGGCTGTGCCGTCATGTTATTGATGTACGTGATACTCGGCGGCTGCATCTCAATAGCCATAATCGACTTATGGAATTCTTCGACACATCCTTGCATTAGCATGCTATGCCAAGCGCCACTCACTGGTAATTTAATGGCTTCAATATTGTTTTCAGCGCAGTAAGTTAAAATCGGCGACATCGCTGATTTTTCACCTGAAATAACCTGTTGACGCAGGCTATTATCATTTGCAATGACGACTGCATTATTTTCAGTCATTTGGTTTAATAAGTGATTTAATTCTTCAGGCGGGAAATTTTTAATTGCATACATTTGACCTTTTTTGAGCTTGGCTTCTCGCTGCATCAAGGTGCCACGCTCATATGATGCTTTCAGTGCACCTTCTACTGTCAAACATCCTGCAATTTGTAGCGCACTGTATTCACCGACAGAGTGGCCAAGGACAACACTTGGTTTTATGTTTGTATTAGAAAAAAGATGATGCGCGGTGGCAAGATTAGTCGCTGTCATAGCGATCTGTAAATTATCTGTATTACTTAATTTACTGATGGGACCATTAAAACAAAGTTTTGTAATGTCTTTTTGAGCAATGTCATTTACTAAGTCGTAAATGTCTCGGCAATTTTTTGATTGCGAGTAGAAGTCTTTCCCCATTCCGACAAATTGGGATCCTTGTCCTGGGAACATAATTACCCATTGATCTTCTACAGGTATGCTTTCGCAGTTCATCCCTAATCGCCTCTTTATTATTACTTATTTTTGGTGAGATTGTATTTAAGAATCAAGTTGACGCAGCGAGTCTAAACACTCTGAACAACTTAGGACAACTCATTTTTTTAAGAAAAAAGTGACTATTTTTTGACTATTTTTTTAATGATTTCTACGTTATGACGGGATTGGACTAAGCCAATGTATTTACTAAAAAAGGAGTGATGCAGATAAAGACTGGCTACTATCAAGAGCTTCAACCTTAAACATGTCTTTTTACGTCTAATACCACTATAAGAACAATAAACAACCACTGCTAGTCATTTATGATTAGGGGAAACACGTCTAAGGATGTACAAAAAAAATATTATTTTTGAAACCGCTCATGTTTGACGGTTATTTTTTTAAAAATGGCGCATTTTCACTACTGGAAAATAAATTAAAACTTTTCAATTCATTCAATTACATCAGAACAAACATGAGATGAAAGTATGAGTCTCTCGAAATTTATTGGTCCTTTTTTCATGCGGTCATCAATGCAGTGCCAAAATTTTTCGTTGTTACTCTCAATATCTTGCATGCACATATGCTCTAAATCGCTTAGCTCACTTTGCAGCAATGGCTCTTGGCTTAAAATTGGGTTAAATAAATTATGACAATCCATAATTTGAGACTGAGCGTGGGCGTTTAAAGAGAGGCTTAAGGTTAATAACAATAAAACACGGTAAGAGTATCCAATCATGGTTGTTCTCCTTTGTTTTTATTATTGATGCCTTTTATCGGCATACCTTATATTTAGACTACATTTTCAATTACCGCAAAAATAAAACAAAAAAAGCAACCAGTGGTTGCTTAAAGGTTGCATTTAATGACCTAAATATCATTTAACGATTTATTTTCTCTTTATTAACCTTTTATTTTTAAAAAATGCTTTTATTCAACATTAATTATTTAGATCTAATTACTGACGACACAAATCAAATGAATCTAAGTTATAAAACAACTGGTAATTTGTTCTTAATAAATATTTCATTTTCATTAATATGGCTAGCATATGCTAGTATTTCAACGCCTTTTTCTGCCGCTTCTCGTAACAACTCGCCATAGACTTTATCAATATGATCCGCCGGCTTTACTTGCGTAATGCCGGTATGGTTCACACAAAAGAAAATAACACCGCGATGCCCCAATTCAACCATACGCATTAGCTCACGCAAGTGCTTGCTTGCACGGTCGCTCACGCTATCAGGGAAATAACCAATACCTTCATTGGTATCACCCTCTTCATTTGGTACACCATTTTTTGTTTTCTCTAGTAACGTGGTGTTTTTAACCTCAACATAAATGTCTTTTTCACCACCCGTCAATAATATATCAATACGACTTTTTTCATCGCCATAACGTACTTCTGTTTTAAGAACTTGGTAGTCCTGAAGTTCTTTGACTGAACCATTTTTGATGGATTCTACTGCTAAATAATTAGGCCTTGATGTATTGATGCATGCAACATGACCAGAAGGTGTTTCGGTTAATTCTAATGAGTGAGGGTATTTACGTTTTTCATTTTTACTGTCCCAATACCAAGCATCTCCGCCTTCTACATAGCAGTTTTTCATTGACCCAGTATTGGCACTATGTACCGTAAGTTCACTGCCATCAGGTAATGCAAGATCAACCATAAAACGCTTATAGCGTTTTATCCACTTGCCTTTTTTAAGGGGAAATTCAAATTTCATAATGTGTGTCTTATTTTGATGACGTGTCTTGTAAAAACTTACGTAAGCGTGAGATTGCTTTTTCCAGTATAGGAATATCACAGGTATAAGCAAAACGTACAAAGTGATGACCCTGTTGATGCCCAAAATCAATACCCGGCGTGATGGCTAAACCTGTTTGCTCCAGTAAGTCTAAGCAGAATTGCATACTATTTTGGCTATGTCGGTGATCTAAGCCACTAATATCCGCATAAATATAAAAAGCGCCACTCGGTTCAGCCGGAATATGAAATCCAAGCGCTTGTAATTGCGGCAGTAAAAAATCTAAGCGTTGCGAAAAAGTACCTTTACGCGATTCAAGCTCAGCAATCACTTCAGGCTGAAAAGCCGCAAGGGCGGCATATTGCGCTGGAGTATTAGGTGCCAGAAATAAGTTTTGCGCGAGTTTCTCCAAGCTGGGGATTGCCCACGTAGGTGCCACCAGCCAACCCAAGCGCCAACCTGTCATTGCAAAATATTTAGAGAAACTATTTATCACAAATACATCGTCGCCAAAATTAACGGCACTATGAGCCTGCTCATCGTCGTATGTCAGGCCGTGGTAAATCTCGTCCACCAGTAACATACCTTTCTTGCTACGTACTGCCATATGCAGGTCTTTTAACTGCTGAGACGACATGATTGAACCCGTTGGATTGGACGGCGTCGCCACTAATGCGCCCACCGTACTATCTTGCCAATACGCATCCACTTGTTCCGGAATAAGGTGAAAACCATCCTCAGGCCTTGTGGGCACTAAAATGCCATCCGCATTCACATTCGCTAAAAAATGACGATTACATGGATAACCAGGGTCCGTTAATAGCAATGTTTCACCTGGGTTAGTGAGCAAAGACGCCAATAACTGCAATGCCCCTGATGCACCGGGTGTAATAACGATTCGCTCAGGTTTAATTAGTTCGTCATAGCGCGATAAATAGAAGTCCGCGATGGCCTGCTTTAACTCCGGTAAACCGGTGGCAGCTGTGTAATGAGTGAGGCCCTTTTCAAGTGCATCAATACCTGCTTTTATGACCCCACTAGGGGTGTGAAAATCAGGCTCTCCCACCTCCAAATGGATGACATCTTTGCCGTCATTTTGCATGGATTTAGCCTTGGCTAAGAGGTCCATTACGTGAAATGGCTCAATTTGATTAAGCCGATTGGCTATTTTCATGGTACTTTCCGTTAGCTTTTTGCAGTATTCTACTGATTTTTGAGCAAAGATCTGCATTTTTAAATAATAAAGTGGCGCACTGTATCGTTATCTGATAGCTTTTCGCCGCCAAAAAGACACGGTTCATGCTTGATATGAACCTGAAATGGAAACAAGATTGGCCTTTGGCCTGACAAGGTGAGGCAGAAACTTATGCCAGTAACAGAAGATAAATCATTTGCATTGTCTAACTTCGAACCCTACAAAGAGAAGAAGGGCGAAGAGTACATGGGTTCTGAAATGAAGACCCACTTCAAAATGATCCTTAACAACTGGAAACAGGAGTTAATGGAAGAAGCAGACCGCACCAAAATGCACATGCAGACTGACGCGGAGAATTACGCTGACCCTACCGACCGCGCTAGCCAAGAAGAAGAATTCAGTCTTGAGCTACGCACACGTGACCGTGAGCGTAAGTTAATCAAAAAGATTGAGAAAACCGTCGAATTAATCGAAAAAGATGACTACGGCTATTGTGATACCTGTGGTATCGAAATCGGTGTTCGTCGTTTAGAAGCACGCCCAACTGCAGATCTATGCATCGACTGTAAAACCCTTGCCGAAATTAAAGAGCGTCAAATCGGCGGTTAATGCTAGAGGACATGGCCACGATAATAAGCACCTTACGAGGTGCTTATTTGTTTTCATATGAATAACATTCAAACGCCTTACATTGGTCGCTTTGCGCCGACCCCTACCGGTCCACTGCACTTTGGCTCTCTTGTGGCAGCCTTAGCCAGTTATTTAGACGCTAAAGCCCACCAAGGCACTTGGTTGCTTCGTATTGAGGACCTCGACCCTCCACGGGAAGACCCTGCTGCCAGTAGCCGTATCCCAGAACAGTTAAGTCAACACGGTTTACACTGGGATGACGATATTCAATTCCAAAGCCAGCACTATGAGCGCTATGAGCACGTATTAGCACAGCTTTCACGGTCTGGGTTTACGTTCCCCTGCCAGTGCTCTCGTAAGCAATTATTTCATAACCAAGGTCTACACCAAGGTATCTGCTCAGCACAACGCCTCGATACGCCCAGCGCCACTCGTTTACAGGTTCCTGATACCGTATTTGGCATACATGACCGTGTATTTGGCCATTACCAACAATCTCTTAGACACGATGTAGGCGATCAAGTACTCAAACGCAAAGACGGACTTTACGCCTACCAGTTGGCCGTCGTAGCCGATGACCATACATCGAACATTACCCATGTGGTCCGGGGGGTTGATCTTTTAGATAATACCCCGCGTCAGCTCTATCTCATGCAATGCCTTGATTATGAGGTGCCCCAGTACCTGCATGTGCCTTTAGCCATAAACAATCAAGGCCAAAAGCTGAGCAAACAAAACCATGCAACGGCAATTGAAGGCAAGGACGCAAAAAACAATGTACTGACTGCGCTGAGCTTTTTACAGCAAGATGTCACATCCGCTATGCGCACTTATTCTATTGATGATGCGCTCAAACAAGCCATTGAGAACTGGCAACCCAGTCGCATTCAACCTAACCATGCTGGCTTAATTTAGCCCTTAATGGCCATTTCGACCTTAAAGCTTGCCTGAAACTGTTACCCCCAGTAACATCACTGACCTATTTTCATACTGAGTCAGCCATGTACGTACATAGACTGATCTTAATTTTCGTCTTTGCCGCGTTTTTATTTTCACCCGTTGTGATTGACTGGTGGCTAGAACCTAAAGGCGCTTGGTATCGTCCATTTGCCCTCTGGCTGATCTTAATTGGCTTTTCTGTTTGGCTTCAATACTGGCAAGAGAAGGACAAGCTATGATCTTTAGCGTGGGCGCTTTGATCAGCATGATCTTGGCGTATTTGTTTACCCTATTCTTTACCGCTTACATGGTGGAAAAAAATTGGATACCCATGAAATGGGTCCGCCATCCTGCCATCTATGTGCTTTCGCTGGGGGTTTATGCCAGCGCTTGGGCCTTTTATGGCAGTGTCGGCTTGGCACAAGATTATGGCTATGGTTACCTCACTTACTATTTGGGCATCAGTGGCGCATTTGTCCTCGCGCCTGTTTTACTAAAACCCATACTGCGCATTACCAAAGATTATCAGCTGACATCCCTTGCCGATTTATTCGCGTTTCGCTTTCGCTCTCGTGCGGCAGGCACCATCAGCACACTGGTTATGCTCGCAGCGGTACTGCCGCTCATTACTCTGCAAATCACAGCCGTTACCGACACCTTTAGCTTGCTCAACAACGAATTTGGCCGCATCGATATTGCCCTAGGCTACTGCGCAGTCATGACCGCCTTTGCCATTTTATTTGGCGCACGGCACGTTAGCCCCAGAGAAAAACATGAAAGCTTGGTGTTCGCTATCGCTATCGAGTCATTAATTAAGCTTGTGGCCATTTGCATACTGGGCATAGCAGCCATGTATTTTGTATTTGATGGCCCTGGCGGCATGGACACATGGCTGCAAAGCAATCATAACAAGCTAACAAACATGCAACATTCGATTCAAGAAGGCCCATGGCGCACACTGTTGTTGGTGTTCTTTGCTGCGGCCTTAGTAATGCCGCACATGTTTCACATGGCGTTTACTGAAAACTCATCAACGCGCGCCTTAGGTTTTGCAAGCTGGGGCTTACCATTATTTTTATTGGTCATGGCCATTATGGTGCCGCCTATTTTGTGGGCCGGTATTTATTTAGAGGTGGACACGCCAGCCGAATACTTCGCAGTGGGCATCGGCTTAAAACTCGAAAACCCGTGGCTAGCGGCTATCGCGTTCACCGGTGGTTTGGCTGCTGCATCTGGCATCATGATTGTGACGACCATTGCGATGGCCGCCATGACGTTAAACCATATTGTCTTGCCCGCCTTTCAACCTAACCCCAAAAAAGACATGTACGCTTGGCTGCTATGGGTACGCCGCTGGCTCATTGTGGCGCTATTTGCAGCCAGTTATGGCTTTTACCGTTTTTTTGCTCAGGGCAAAGATTTAGCCGAGCTGGGAATTATTGCGTTTGTGGCCACATTGCAGTTCTTGCCTGGCGTGCTGGCCGTATTGTATTGGCCCTCTGCTAATCGCCAAGGCTTTGTAAGTGGCTTAGTGTGCGGCATGCTGGTATGGCTTTGGTCCATGCTACTGCCGCTACTGAACTATCAAACGCTAGACTGGTTACAGCCGTTTTTACCGCCAACGTCTCATGAGAATTGGTATTTGGCGGCCACCTCTTCGGTACTGGTCAACGCAGTTGTTTTTGTATTTGTCTCATTAATTAGCCCAACACGCCCAATTGAATCCAGCGCTGCAGAGGCGTGCTCAATTGACACGCTCAGTGCACCTCAGCGTAAAGAATTAGTTCATAACAACGCTGACGAATTTATTGCCTCCCTAAGTGAGCCTTTAGGTGAACAAGCTGCCAAACGCGAAGTTCAGCAAGCGCTGGAAGATTTAAGCCTCAAACTTTCAGAAAATCGCCCCTATCAATTACGTCGATTGCGCGGGCGAATTGAAGTCAACCTATCGGGCCTAATGGGTCCATCCGTTGCCCATAGTCTGGTCAATCAATGGTTGCCCTATAAATATTCAAGTGAACTGCAAGCCAGCCATGATATTCATTTTATTGAAAAAGGCTTAGAGGCCTACCACTCACGTCTAACCGGCTTAGCGGCTGAGCTTGATAGCTTGCGCCGTTTCCACCGCCAAACTCTAGAATCATTACCAATGGGAGCGTGTAGCCTAGGCAGTGACGGCGAAATACTGATGTGGAACAGCGCCCTTGTTGAGCAAACTCAAATCCCAGCCGATGATGTAGTAGGCAGCAAGCTCAGCAATTTAAGAGAGCCTTTACGTAGCTTGTTATTAGATTTTATTAATGATTCCAACAGTCATCTACATAAAAAGACCATCGAAGTGAGCGGTCGCCCACGCTGGATCAACCTACACAAAGGGATTTTAGAAAATCCAGAAAATCACGAATACGGTGGCCTAGTTATCTTGCTAGAAGATCAAACCGATACACAGTTGCTAGAAGAAGAACTTATCCACAGCGAGCGCCTCGCATCAATCGGCCGATTGGCCGCAGGTGTTGCCCATGAAATCGGCAACCCAATCACGGGAATCGCCTGTCTTGCGCAAGATATAAAATACGAAACAGACAACCCGCACTTACTCGAAATTGGCGAGCAAATTCTAGAGCAGACCCATCGGGTGACACGCATCGTGCAATCTCTGGTCAATTTTTCTCACACAGGCAATCACTTGCAGCACAAAGAGCAAGGCCCAGTGGACATGAAAGAATGCAGTCAAGATGCCATCGACTTATTGCTACTAAGTGACCGCACCCATGACATCCGCTTTGAAAATAACTGTGACGATCACTGCATCGTGCTGGGCGACGAACAACGCTTACAGCAAGTGTTCGTCAACTTATTGAGCAACGCGCGGGACGCAAGCCCAGCTGGTACCGTCATCCGCATCGAAAGCGAAATAGAAAAACACTCCATTACCATCAAAGTCATCGACCAAGGCTCAGGCATTGATGCCGACACCATCGAACAAATTTTTGAACCGTTCTTCACCACCAAAGAAGTTGGCAAAGGCACCGGCCTCGGCCTTTCTTTGGTGTACAGCATTATTGAAGAGCATTACGGACACATAAACATACACAGCCCTGCCGATGAAATTAAAGGCTCGGGGACGTGTGTGGTGATTAGCTTACCTCGATTCCAAGGCGAATCGAACGTATAAACAAGGAAATTCAATGACCCAAATTCTCATTGTAGAAGACGAAAAAGTCATTCGTAGCGCCTTGCGTCGCTTGTTAGAACGCAACGAATACAGCGTTGAAGAAGCCCCGACGCTCACCGACGCAAAAGAGTTTGACCTAGACCAATTTGACTTAATCATCAGTGATCTACGTTTACCTGGTGGCCACGGCACAGAGTTGATCGAGCTTGCCAAAAACACACCGGTACTCATTATGACCAGCTATGCCAGCCTAAAAAGCGCGGTTGATGCGATGAAAATGGGGGCCGTTGATTACATCGCAAAACCCTTTGATCACGATGAAATGCTCATCGCCGTACAGCGCATACTAAAAGAACGCAGCCTCGCTCGGCAAAATCATGTGCTTAAACAAGAAATTCAAAAAGTGCACCCAACCAACGGCATCATTGGCAGCTGCCCGCCTATGTTGGACCTGTTTAAAAAAATCGGCAAAGTCAGCCCAACCGATGCAACCGTATTAATTTTAGGCGAATCGGGTACCGGTAAAGAACTCGTGGCCCGTGCTATTCACGACCAAAGCCCACGCTGTGACGCCCCCCTGATTAGTGTGAACTGCGCAGCTATCCCTGAAACATTAATTGAATCTGAATTATTTGGTCATGAAAAAGGCGCGTTTACTGGTGCCACATCTGTGCGTCAAGGCTTAGTAGAGGCGGCGGATGGCGGTACCTTATTTTTAGATGAAATTGGAGAACTGCCACTTGAAGCACAAGCTCGTTTGTTACGCGTATTGCAAGAAAGTGAGATTCGCCGCGTCGGCAGTGTGCAAAGCAAAAAAGTAAATGTCCGTCTTGTGGCCGCCACACACCGCAACCTAAAAGAGCTGGCCAAAAAAGGCGAGTTCCGTGAAGATTTATATTACCGCCTTAATGTCGTCGAGCTAAAACTGCCGCCATTACGTGATCGTGGTGACGATGTGCTCGAACTGGCACACAAACTACTGGAACGAGCCTGTACAAAATTAAATCGCCCGCTACTGGAATTTTCTAATCAATGTAAACGTGACATCGGCTCGTATTCTTGGCCTGGTAATGTGCGAGAACTAGAGAACGCAGTAGAGCGTTCCGTCATATTAAACGACGGTGAAGCCATTACCGCTGAAGCCATGGCCATTGAAATCACCAATGACGACAAAGTGCCCGCCTCTATGATGGCATCATTGCAAAGGAACAACACGGCAGCAGAGACGTTTGATGTGAACCCATCCGAGCTTTCCCTTGATGATTACTTCCAACACTTTGTACTCGAAAATGAAGACAAAATGACCGAGACCGAACTGGCGCAAAAACTCGGCATTAGCCGCAAGAGTTTGTGGGAGCGTCGCCAGCGCTTAGGGATTCCACGTAAAAAAGCCAAATAATCGTCAATACCATTAAACCAAACAGCAAGCCGCCATCCGCGCGGCTTTTTTGTGGGCGTGTTACCTAGCGTCAAAATGTTACCTGTCGCCCCAAGACTAAGCCCTAAAGCGTCAAATAAAGTAACAGTTATGTTGTCGCAACAGGCATTGCAATCAAAAAATAATCGTAACCTATTGTTTTATTTAAACTTATTACAACTGGCACATCCCGTGCAATAGACACAACAAGTCACATTGCTGCACGGATAAAAATAACAAAGCAGCTATGATTGGTGTTTAAGTGGTCATAATAAAAATAACAATCGTCACCTAGGCATCGGGCCATTAATAAAAATAATAATAGGCATCTGAAGCTGATTGCTTTGGGTTTTAGCGCCACAAGCGGGACGAACCTAAAGCAATTTGCTTGATTTATTTAAGCCATAACACCGCTTATTGCTTTAACACTCCAAGTTATCGACAACACCCTGACTCATTTTTCATCTATTACATTAGTTATCGCTAAATTACTGATTATATTAACAATAAATGTATAAGCTCCTTGTGCCAGACAATCCTACTAGCAAAAAATTCCCATATTGTTTAGTAAATGTGCGACAAGTTGTTACCTGCGTTACCCAAGTGCCCATTTTGCGCCTAAAAAAGGTGACCTTAGGTAACAAACCTCTGGCAGGTTGCGAATAGAAAACCAAAAAATACTTGTAAGCCATTGAATACAAAGGGTTTCAGAAAATTGGCACGGCAAATGCTTTATTAATATCACTAGCGACATCCACACAAACAAAAATAATAAAGTGGGTTCGCACGTAACGTTAAATAGACATCAATAAAAATAAAAAAGTCATTTTAACGTTATGGGCCAAAATAATTAAAATAACAGGCCAGCAGAATTCGTGTTCTGAGTGTGTAGTGACCCATTATTAAAATAACAACAAGGGCGCACCAGATACTCAAAACACAATTCGACACTCAATAATAATAAAAATAATAAAACACTCGAATCGAATCTGGGCAGCACAAATAACAATAATAAAGCTGCCCTCGACATTTTTTTACTCCCCTTATCTCAACCCTATTATAAAGAAACGACCGTCTATAGGCTAAATGCCCTACTTTGGTTGCGTTTGTGTTTAACTTCTGTACACTGCCAACTCCTTTAAAATCAGCTTATGGCTTAAAATTATCATTATTTCGCTATCCCATTTCCACAAATTACGCTCCCTATCTGACCATGCTTAAACGTCTTATTTCAAAACTAAAGAAATCCGCTACCCGTTCCGATGGGAAAGTACAGGTCATCTCACGCAATGATCACGACATTAGCCGTGACAACATTAGCGAGAATGCATTAAAAGTTCTTTACCGGCTTAAAAAAGCCGGATTTGAAGCCTACTTGGTGGGCGGTGGCGTGCGCGACTTATTACTCGACATGCACCCTAAAGATTTCGATGTGGCCACTAACGCCAGCCCAGAGCAAGTTAATAAACTGTTTCGTAATTCACGTTTAATCGGTCGACGCTTTCGCTTAGTACACGTGGTGTATGGTCGTGATGTGATTGAAGTGGCGACCCTGCGTGGTCATCATGAAAACGCACAAGGCAAACAGCAGTCTAAAACCAGCGATTCCGGCATGTTATTGCGCGATAACGTTTATGGCACCATCGATGAAGATGCGGTGCGTCGTGACTTTACAATCAATGCTCTTTATTACGACATCAAAGATTTCTCTGTGCGCAGCTATGAAGGCGGCATGCAAGACCTTAAACGTCGAAACATTCGCTTAATTGGTGACCCTGAAACACGCTACCGCGAAGACCCGGTTCGTATGTTACGGGCCGTGCGTTTTGCCGCCAAGCTCGACTTCAATATAGAGCCAGCAACCGCTGCGCCTATTAATGAGCTCGCGCCACTCATGGCCGACGTGCCTGCCGCTCGTTTATTTGACGAGGTTCTCAAGTTGTTTATGGCTGGCTACGCCGAGCGTACCTTTGAGTTACTGGAGCAATACGGTTTATTCGCCGAGTTATTCCCTCACTCTCAACAGTGCATCGCAGAAAACGACTTTTATCGTCGTCTAGTGATTCAAGCGTTAGCCAATAGTGATGAACGTGTTGCCCAAGGCAAGACCCTAACCCCTGCTTTTTTAGTGTCTGTGTTCCTGTGGCCGTGTGTTTTAGAATCACAAAAAACATTTGAGAAACAAGGTATGCCGCCAGCGGCCGCTTATCATCAGGCTACTAGCCAAGTGCTCAGCAATCAGCAATCCCACACCGCGATACCAAGACGCTTTACCGATATGGTGCGTAATATTTGGGATATGCAGCGTCGCTTAGAACGTCGCGTTAAAAAACATTTAGAAAGTATTTTGGTTCATCCGAAGTTTCGTGCCGCTTATGATTTCTTGTTATTGCGAGAGCAAGCAGGTGAGGAACTAGCGGGGGCTGGCAAGTGGTGGACGCAGTATCAAAAAGATAATGCTCACATCATGGCGCAAGCTAAGCAAGAACACCTAGACCGAAGCCGTGATCGCGATAGAGAACGCAAACCTCGATCAGATCGCCGACCTAGACGTCGCAACGGCCCAACTGAATAGGTTACGCCATGAGAGCCTGGGTCGATATTTTCATAGGTCTAGGCAGCAATCTAGACCAGCCATTACAGCATGTTGAGCAAGCATTTAATGAACTTGCTCAGCATCGACACCTACGTCACGCACGCATTAGCCCCCTTTATCAAAGCAAGCCCGTAGGCCCTCAAGATCAGCCTGACTTTATCAATGCGGTGGCACACGTTCAAACCCAGCTGGGCCCACACGATGTGCTAGACCTTTTACAATCCATTGAAAACAGCCATGGACGCAAACGCCTTCGTCACTGGGGAGAGCGCAGCCTTGATCTTGATTTATTGCTTTACGGTTCTGCCCAGATACACACTCCACGGCTAACCGTCCCTCATGTTCATATGCATGAAAGAGGCTTTGTACTGTATCCGTTGGCCGATTTATCCCCAAGTTTACGCTTTGAGGGTGGCTTAGATTTCAGTGATTTCTTAACAGCACTCGCCTTTGATCTTGAGCCAGTGAAAAAAGGCATTTGACTTACTCCGTCTAGATCTGGACTATACGCACCATATTAAAACAGTGAGCCTGCTTATGAGTAAAACCACCATTAACACCCTGCACCAGTGTAAGCGTAACAAGGAAAAATTCACCGTGGTCACCGCCTACGATGCAACCTTTGCACACTTGGCCAGTGCCGCAGGCATTGATGTGTTACTGGTTGGTGATTCTCTGGGCATGGTACTACAAGGCCAAGACAGTACCGTTCCCGTTACCTTAGAGCACATGTGTTATCACACTGCCGCGGTAAAACAAGGCAATCAGGGCGCATTACTGATGGCTGACATGCCTTACATGACATACGCCACAACAGAGCAAGCCATCGACAGTGCTGCTGCGCTCATGCAAGCAGGTGCCGAAATGGTGAAGCTTGAGGGCGGTGCTTGGCTTGTGGATACCGTTTCAGCCATGAGCGAACGCGGCATTCCTGTCTGTGCTCATCTAGGCCTTACGCCTCAATACGTTCACAAGTTTGGCGGTTATAAAGTACAAGGCCGCGAAGAAGCGGTCGCCGAGCAAATGATTCTTGATGCCAAAGCCATGGAAGCCGCAGGAGCCGATGTATTGCTGCTTGAATGTGTCCCAAGCGAGCTTGCTAAACGTCTAACAGAAAGCGTTGGCGTTCCCGTTATTGGTATTGGCGCTGGCAGTGATACCGATGCTCAGGTACTGGTATGTTATGACATGCTGGGTATGAATCCAGGACACATCCCTAAGTTTGTAAAAAATTATATGGTTGAAGGGCGCACAATTTCTGAAGCATTTGCCGCCTACAACGAAGAAGTTAAGCAAGGTGTTTTCCCTGCACCTGAACATGGATTTAAATCATGAAAACCGTTGAAACCATTGCACAGTTACAAGCCGAAGTAAAAGCGGCTCGCGATGCGGGCAAGCGTATTGGTTTTGTGCCGACCATGGGTAACTTGCATGAAGGCCACATGATTTTAGTGGATCAAGCATCTGAAGAATGCGATTTCATTGTCGCCAGTATTTTTATTAACCCACTGCAATTTAATGACATTGATGACCTTGGTCGTTACCCACGTACTTTGGCCGCAGACCAAGAACACTTACGTGACCGTGACTGCGACCTTCTGTTCTTCCCAAGTGTTGATGAGATGTACCCGCACGGCCAAGACGCACAAACCACGGTCAGCGTACCGGTTGTGAGCGAAGGTTTATGTGGTAAATCACGCCCAGGTCACTTTGATGGTGTTGCAACAGTGGTTAGTAAACTGTTTCATATGGTACAGCCAGACGCCGCATTCTTTGGTGAAAAAGATTTCCAGCAATTAGCCGTTATTCGTAAAATGGTCAATGATTTGAATCTTCCATTTGACGTGGTGGGTGTCCCTACTTGTCGCGAGGAAAATGGCCTAGCCATGAGTTCTCGTAATAATTACTTAAGCGCGCAAGAAAAAGAAACCGCTGGCCATATTTATCGTGTTCTTAATGAAATCTCTCATAAGATTCAAGACGGCGCCTCTAATTTCAAAGCCCTCGGTGAGGCTGCAAAAAAAGAATTGACCAAGCTCGGCTTTAAACCCGACTACATCGAAGTACGTGACGCCAACAGTTTACGCCCAGCCACATCAGATGATGCTGAGCTGGTCGTGTTGGTCGCTGCCATTTTAGGCAAGGCACGCTTAATCGATAATTTGCGCATCAGCTTAAATAAATAAGACCCCTTTGCATGCCCTAAGCGTGATTGAATCCTAAAAACGCTTCGGGCATACTGCGCCCCGCCATCTAGGCTGTTGGGGGTAAGGACAAGTGACCTTACCCGTCAAGACACACCCGTTTTGAATAAGGTTGTACACATGCAATCCACTATGCTTAAAGCCAAACTGCACCAAGCCCGTGTTACTCACGCCGTTTTGGAATACGAAGGTTCGTGTGCCGTTGATGGTAACCTACTGGATATGGCCGGTATTTTCGAAAACGAACAAATTCAAATTTATAATATTGAGAATGGCCAGCGCTTCACCACTTATGCCATACGCGGCGAAGAAGGCAGCGGTATCATCTCGGTAAATGGCGCAGCCGCACACCTAGCCGAAGTTGGCCAGCGTGTGATTATTTGCGCTTACTCAGGCTATAGCGATGAAGAGCTAAACGCCTACAAGCCTCGCTTAATATACTTAGCTGACGGTAACGAAGTTAGCCACACATCCAATGCCATCCCTATCCAGGTGGCATAAAGTAACAAAAAGTATTGCAAAAACTTTAAAGCCCAGACTTTTGTATGAGTACTGGGCTTTTTCGTATATCAAATATTAGTTTAATTGGGCCATCCGCTTGCCCCTTGTCACATCTTTGGCTAAACCAAATAGGTATCTCACACTATTTTTCGCCAAGGATGCACATGGCAATCTTCTCTAAATTTTCACTCAAATATAAAATCCTCAGCATCACCTTAATTAGTGCATTAGGCTTTGCCAGTTATATCGCCTATCACTTCAAGGCCATACAAACCAATGACCAACGCTTGGAGCGCATTCAAAAAATTAACTACCCTGCCCTAGAGACTGTGGGGGTTATTTGGTTAGAACTATTTGCGGCACGCTCCTCCATGCAAGAAGCCATTTCTGAAGGTGAACTGGGCTCCATTAAAAAAGCCAATCAGCATCAACAAACAATCGAAGAGTTACTTAAAAAAATTGAAACCTTCGCACCTCAATACAAAAGCAAAGCACAATCACTGAAGCAGCAGCTGTCTGATTATATGACAACAGCCACCAGCCTGACGGTGGGCATTATTAATGGCGAAATGCCATTAAGTGACATTCGCGCTCAAGCTAAGAATATGAACCGCGATTATGATGCTTTTAGCAACTCACTCAAAGAGTTTCGTACTGAAGCTCATAAGGACTTTGCTGAACGCCTCGGTCATGCGAAAGAAGAAGGCCGGTTGTCCCTTACTACCGGCATGATCATCGCATTTGTCATTCTTTGCATTATCCTTACAGCCTCATTAATTATTGCCAATAGCATCACCAGTAATCTTTATAAAATCATTAAAGAACTCGAAGGTATGTCGACTGGTAAAGGGGATTTAACTGTTCGCCTTGAAACATCTGCACAAGATGAAATCGGTATGCTTGTTAATCGTTTTAATGCCTTTGCAACTCACTTGCAACTCATGATCAAGGTACTCGCCAACCTAGCATTAGGCGTCACTAAAGGTACTGAAGACGTACAAAGAATTGCACAGCACACGCGCGAAGGCATCGAAAATCAACAAGGTAAAATCCACCAAGTGGCCACGGCCATTACAGAAATGGCACAAACCTCAATCGAGGTATCCAGCAATGCCGGTCAAGCATCCGAAGCCACACAGCAAGCCAATGCCGAGTCCCAATCTAGCCAGCAAATTGTGCAACACAATATTGAAGGCATTAGTACACTTGCCAGTAACATTGATAATGCGCAGACCGTTATTCAAGCATTGTCGAATGAGGTAGAAAAAATTGCGTCTGCCTCTCAAGACATTGGCAACATTGCCGAACAAACAAATTTATTGGCACTTAACGCCGCGATTGAAGCCGCTCGCGCAGGAGAGCAAGGCCGAGGTTTTGCTGTCGTTGCCGATGAAGTCAGAACACTGGCGGGACGTACCGCCGAAAGCACCTCCGAAATTGGTAATATTGTTCAGAGTCTATTAGTGAATGCATCACAAGCGGTAGAAGTGATGGAGCAATCTAAAAACCAAGCCGAAGAAGCCGTTAATCAATCTAAAAATACAGGTGAATCACTCAATAGTATTCTGCAATCCATCGCCACCATTAACCAAATGAATGAATTGGTTTCTATATCGGCAGAAGAGCAAAGCAGCGTAGCAGAAGAAGTCAGTGAAAATATCGTGCGCATTAATAGCTTCTCCGAACAAACAGTCGAGAACGCACAGTCCACCGCAAAAGCGACACAATCATTAAGCGAACAAGCAGAACAATTAAAAGCCATCGTCAATGAATTCAAGGTATAATCTCGCAATGTAAATTCATAATATTGCGCGGAAACCTTGAATGTCGACAGCTAATACTTGGGATAACGTGCGTGCGATTGCGTTTGATGACTTCACGTTAACATTGCTGGATCAACGTGCGCTGCCTCAGCAAGAAACCTACCTTAAGTATACAAATCCCCACACTGTCGCACTGGCAATAACCGACATGGTTGTTCGAGGTGCGCCAGCCATTGGTATTACCGCCGCATATGGCATCGTACTGGCCGCCCATGCACAGCGACACAAAAAGCAGCTGGATTTATCCCAAGCATTCAAGCAATTAGCAAATTCGCGACCCACCGCCGTTAATCTATTTTGGGCGTTAGATAAAATGCAACACGCATTAGCTGGCTGTATTCATTCAAGTGTGAGCAACCAAATTGAAACTCTGATCACCCAAGCCCAAGACATCCATAAGCAAGATATTTTAAATAATCAAATCATGGGTAAACTGGGCGCCAGCTTAATCGAAACAGGCAGTGAGGTTTATACCCATTGCAATGCAGGATCTCTCGCTACAGGTGGTTTTGGCACTGCATTAGGCGTTATTCGCTCTGGGGTTGCAGACAACAAAATAACGCAAGTATACGCGGGAGAAACTCGCCCATGGCTTCAGGGGGCTCGTCTCACCGCCTGGGAACTCATGCGTGACAATATTAATGTTCGCCTAAGCACTGAAGGTGCTGCAGGGCAACTATTACGTAAAGGCAATATTAAGTGGATTATTGTTGGTGCAGATCGTATTTCCGCCAATGGCGACGTTGCCAATAAAATTGGCACGTATAATTTGGCCGTACTGGCGAAATTTCATAATGTGAAAGTTATGGTTGTCGCACCTTGTTCAACATTTGATTTAAATATGCAACATGGTGATGATATTCCGATAGAAGATCGCCCAGAACAAGAAGTGACACATATTCAAGGGAAGCAAATTGCACCGGAAAACTGCGCGGCAATTAATCCTTCATTTGATGTCACACCGAATACATTAATCGATGCCATTATTTGCGAAGCGGGTATTTTACGGCCTCCGTTTTCACACAGCATTGCTCAATCAGTCGCTCATTAAATGGCTGACACATCATTAAAAGAAGGTTCAACCATGCTTAGATCAATAGCATTCATGTACTTAATGATTTTTACATGCGTGTCTTTTTCTCAGGACAACAGCAGTGAAGTGGATGATATCGACTCACAAATTCTCACAAACAATGAATTACGTGATCTAGAATTACCCAGCATAAGTGAACCGAAGAATGATGACGATAATGATGATGAAGAAATAGAAAGCACTAAAGCACTGACCCAAGTACTTGAGCGCAAACAAATTCTGGAAGAAAAAGCCATCAAAGTCCCCTTTATTATTCTACCCCATCGCCCAAACTACATCATGCCGTTCTCTTATACAGAGTCACCCTATGACGATGAAATCAAAGAAGTATTAGATGACTCATGGCCTGGCTACAACAACATTGAGGCTATGTTTCAAATCAGTTTGAAATACCAAATTCATCAATTTGATAAAGCCAATAAAAACAGACTCTATGTCGCTTATACCAATAAATCGTATTGGCAGGTTTACAGTGAGAATATTTCTCGCCCCTTCCGTGAAACCAATCATGAACCTGAACTGTTTTTGCAACTCACCCCTAACTGGGGATACATCAACCATATGACACTCTCTTTGAATCATCAGAGTAATGGCCAAGTTCAAGGATTTTCTCGGAGTTGGAATCGAATTATTGCTGGCTTTTATCATCGAGATGGCAGCAGCATTTATGGCATAGAACCTTGGTGGCGCATTCCTGAAACCAAAAAAGCAGACCCTGAAGACCCAACCGATAATGACAACCCTGACATTCATAAGTATTTAGGTTACGGCAATTTTATTTGGTATAGAAAAGTAGGCCAAGAATCCCTGATGTTTCGTCTAGGTAACAATTTTAACTTTGATAAAAACCGTGGCTGGGGTGAGATTGAATTTACCTTCCCACTTGGCAGTCGTTTTTTGGGCTTTGTTCAATACTACGAAGGCTATGGGCATAGCCTAATTGAATACAATAAATACCAAAGACGCATCGGCTTTGGTTTTAAAATTTCTGATTTTTTATAAGTTAAAACCAAAAAGTACACAACAAAATTCGTACAAAAAACAAACAACAATAAACTAGGCCAATTTATATTTTTTGGTTAAAGTAGCGATCATATTTTTATATCTGCATGTCTTATTGGTGCAGGCTTTAGGAGGTAATAATGAAAGACGTGGTAATCGTAGCAGCAGGCCGCAGTGCCATTGGCGCATTTCAAGGCAGCCTATCTCAACTCAGCGCAGTTGAATTAGGTACACAAGTCATCAAAGGCGTCATTGCTCGTGCGGGTATAAACCCTGAATTAGTCGATGAAGTTATCTTTGGACAAGTGTTAACCGCAGGTGCGGGTCAAAACCCTGCGCGCCAGAGCGCCATTCATGCTGGTTTATCTGAACGCACCCCTGCCATGACCATCAACAAAGTCTGTGGGTCTGCCCTTAAAGCCGTTCACCTGGGTGCACAAGCCATCGCAAACGGAGATGCCGACTTTATTATTGCCGGCGGCCAAGAAAGCATGTCGAACTCTGCCCATGTCATGCCAACATCCCGTACTGGCCAGCGCATGGGACCGATCACCATGGTCGATACTATGATCAAAGACGGCCTATGGGATGCTTTTAACGATTATCACATGGGCATTACCGCCGAAAACCTAGCTGAAAAATTCGACATTAGCCGTGAAGCACAAGATGCGTTTGCAGCGACTAGCCAACAAAAAGCCGTTGCCGCTCAAGAAACCGGTAAATTTTATGACGAAATTATTGCCATCAATATTCCTCAACGTAAAGGTGACGACCTTATTGTGGATAAAGACGACGGTCCTCGTGCCGGTGGCACGGCTGAAAAGCTGGCTGGCATGCGTGCTGCGTTTAAAAAAGACGGCACCGTAACCGCCGCTAATGCATCATCATTAAACGATGGCGCCGCGGCTGTATTGCTGACCAGTAAAGAAAAAGCACACGAATTAGGTTTAACCGTTTTAGCCACCATAAAAGGCTATGCCAATGCTGGCGTTGACCCAAGCATCATGGGCATTGGTCCTGTGAGCGCCACTCAACGCTGCCTTGCCAAAGCAGGTTGGAGCCTAGAGGATCTAGATCTAATCGAAGCAAATGAAGCATTTGCGGTACAGTCATTATCTGTAGGCAAAGAACTTGGCTGGGATAGCGAAAAAGTAAACGTCAATGGCGGTGCCATTGCCCTTGGCCACCCGATCGGTGCATCAGGCTGTCGTGTATTGGTCACACTGATTCATGAAATGCAAAAACGTGACGCCAAAAAAGGCTTAGCCACATTGTGTATTGGTGGAGGTATGGGTGTCAGTATTGCGATAGAACGCTAACCCGCTCACTTTATCGATATGCGTAAAACGAAAAAAGCCAAGTAATCCCTACTTGGCTTTTTTTATTTTTAACGCATCATCATATCTAGAGAGTCTGATTGAGCCTAATGAACCACACTACCAGAGTCCGGTTCAACGTTGCCAAATTCAGCCGGTAATAAACTGTGCTTGTTCACCACCAACGTATCATAGACTTCTAGCTCAATGTCTTTATCTTCAATAATCAAAGGC
>JAWUXY010000164.1:0-16650 GCA_034111105.1 Bermanella sp.
TAACAGTTTATTCAACGTCGCATGACGTTTTTTATTGGTGACGTGTTTGCCGAGACTAATTACGCCATTTAATTTTCATATGGCAGCAATCATGGGGTATTCAGTCCACTTTGGCAAATATGCCGCGCCTTTTTTTACGTCGCGTTAGAACATTTGTGCATCTATAACCCGCTCATTTACTTATCTTTTTTGTAACGACTACTGTTAGCTAATTATCACCCTATTCATACGTAATTTCGGGGATATACGTCATGCGACCATTTATCTTAATACACCGTCACGTGACCTTACATTCGTGCATATATGTCGAGTGACGTATATCCAAATTATTTAATAAGACTTTCTCCTTATTTTTTATCATTTCTAAAGCAATTTTTTTGATGAACCCTATACTGTATAAAAACACAGTAAAGGTGGGGTTTCATGCATATCATTGATACCAGAAGCACAATAAATAAAGCATCCATGAGCTTTAAAGACCGCTACCGTCTATTTATTCGCTCTAAGGGTTTAGCTTACGCCACTGAAAAAACATACTGTCACTGGGTAGCACGATTTATTCGTCACATGGGTTACAAACATGAAAATGAGTTATGTGTCGATGACATCAACCATTTCTTATCCGAACAGAGCAATGATCGAGGTTGTTCAATTAACACCCAGAGAACGGCGCTGAATGCTTTAGTATTTTTATTTAGAGAGTTTTTAAAGGTCGATATTGGTCAACTCTCTTTTCAGAATGCACGTAAGCCTAAGAAGATTCCCATCGTGTTATCGAAAGGTGAGGCACTATCCATAATCAGCAACATAACAGGCAGAAGAAATCTAATTACTAAAATACTATATGGTTCCGGTTTACGCATATCTGAAGCGGTTAACCTGAGAGTTAAAGATATTGATATTGCCAATAGCGGTTTATATGTAATGGAAGGTAAAGGATATAAAAGTCGCAGAACCCTGCTACCTAAAAGCCTTATTGAACCAATAAAGCAACAAATTGAATTTGTTAAAAACCAATTTCAGGCTGATAAGGCCATTGGTATGGCAGGTGTTTTTATGCCTGATGCACTATCTAAAAAAATGCCGAAAGCACAATATGAGTTAGCATGGCAGTATTTATTTCCTGCGGATCATTATTCTATTGATCCCAGAAGCGCAATTCAAAGGCGACACCACTTTGGAGCACAACAAGTTCAAAGGGCAATTAAATCCGCTACGTCAAATGCAGGTATAAACAAACGCGTCACTTGCCATACGTTCCGTCATTCATTCGCGACTGAATTGTTACGCCAAGGAACAGACCTAAGGACCATTCAAGAATTACTAGGCCACTCATCCATTGAAACCACACAGATTTATACACACGTGGTGGGAATAAACGAAAGAGGTATCGTTAGCCCTGTGGATCTAGGCTAACTTTCTAAGCTTACCCTACTCGCTTGCGATACTCCCGTGGCCCCATGGCAAACCAGCGCTGGCAACTGCGTGAAAAACCGGACTGTTCAGAATACCCAAGCAACCGCGAAACTTGTCCAAACTTTAAGGCTTTTTCTTTTAAATACATTTCAGCCAACTCTTTGAGCACTTTGTCTTTGATGGCGCGAAAATGCGTACCTTCGGCTTCTAATAAACGGTGCAGTTGGCGCACATCCATTTCTAAGGCTTTGGCTACGGCTTCGTTGGTGCATTGTTCGGCCATTAACAAGGGTTTGATGAGCGCTTCGACCCGCTCAGTCAGAGAGGATTGCTTGGCTAAAAAATGGCTTTCTAGATAGCTGTAAGCCATCTCCCCTAGCTCGGTTTGTTCTGAGCTTAGAGGTAGATTTAAGACGCTGGCATTAACCTCATAGCCCGGCACACCTTGGTTAAATAAAACTTCACACGGGAAGGCTTTGCGATACACCGCATTGGTATTGATGGGCGAGTGAGGCAGCAAGACTTTAAGGGGCACCGCTTGCCCGCCGCTGAGCATGTGAATAATCTTAGCGGATAGCGCCATGGTGAGCTCTACCGCTTGTGTGCATTTAGGTAATGGTTTGAGCAAAATGTCTACTGTCACCAGCAAGGTTTGCCCACCAGGCAAGACGCTCACATTCAAACCCAGCGCTGGCGTGTACACATGCAGATAACTTGAAACCCGTTGTAAGGCTTGACCTAAGGTTTCACTTTGCTGGGCAGCCAGTGCGATGGGGCCAAGTACGCTGAAGTCCTGCAAATTCGCACAGCGAATACCAAAGTCATGGCAGGCCAATGCTTTCGCGCTGGCTTCTAATAAGCCCACAAAATTACGATAAGGGAACATGTATCCCTCTGTGTTGAGCTTGGTGCGATCAAGCTTAAACGGGGCCAGTAATGCATCCGGATCACCGCCTAACTGCTCAACTAATCCGCAATACCCGGTTAAGGATTCAGTTCTTACCAACTGCGTCATTCGTCTTCCCAGTTAAAACACCGATTCAAGTTACCTAAAATGATAAGTTTATGTCCGAAAAAGGCAAGTTTTTAAGTATTAGAATAGGCAAACTAATGCTCATCAATACTCAAATAGAAAAATAATAATATGACAAACCAAACATTTGATTACGTAATTGTCGGTGCAGGCAGCGCAGGCTGTGTCTTAGCGAGCCGCTTAACCGAAGACCCAAGCATCAGCGTTTGCCTATTAGAGGCCGGCAAAAAAGACAACTCCGCGTTTATACACGCCCCAGCTGGTGTGGCCGCTACCGTGCCTTACGGCATTTTTAGCTGGCACTACGATACAGTGCCGCAAAAGGGCCTGAACAATCGCTTAGGCATGCAGCCACGCGGCAAGGTTTTGGGCGGCTCAAGCTCTATTAATGCCATGATGTATATCCGCGGTGCCCACTGGGATTACGACAACTGGGCAGCCCAAGGTAATAAGGGCTGGTCTTATAAGGATGTTCTGCCCTATTTCATCAAAGCTGAAAACAACGAAACCATTCACGATGAATACCATGGTCAAGGCGGACCGTTGAACGTCTGCGAGCTGCCAGACCCTAGTCATTTTAATGAATTCTTTTTAGATGCCTGTGAAGAAAACGGCATTCCGCGCAAACCTGACTTAAACGGTGCGACACAAGCGGGCTGTCGCATGAACCAAGTGACACAAAAAGGCGGTGAGCGTGGCAGTGCTGCAAAAGGCTACTTAACCCCTAACCTATCCCGCTCAAACCTTACGGTTATCACCGAGGCACATGTAACCAAAGTTGAAGTCACTAACGATACCGCCACTGGGGTTACGTTTTATCAAGGCAAAGAGCTTGTGACGGTGAATGCGAATAAAGAAGTGATCATGAGTGCTGGCGCCTATGGCTCGCCGCAAATTCTTCAGCTCTCTGGTATCGGCCCTAAAGATCACTTAGAAAGCCTAGGTATTGAGGTGGTTAAAGATGTGCCTGGTGTGGGTAGTAACCTGCAAGACCACATTTCTGTGGTGCCCATCTATAAAACTAAGTTATTCACCCCAAGTAAGGGGACCTTTGGTTATTCACTAGGTGGCGGTTATGACTTAGTAAAAGCGATTTTTCAGTGGGTGTTTAAACGTCGTGGCTTGCTCACCAGTAATTTTGCCGAATCAGCGGGCTTTTACAGCACCGATGAAAGCGTACCTGCACCGGATATTGAGCTCACATTCATAACGGGCATCGTGGATGACCACACTCGTAAATTTCATCTTGGCCACGGTTATTGCGCGCATGCCACTTTGATGCGCCCGAAAAGCCGAGGCACCGTTCGCCTTGCCAGTAATAACCCGCTTAACGATCCGCTCATAGACCCTAATTATCTGGACGATGAGGATGATATAAACCGCCTTGTAAAAGGCCTTCAAAAGCTATTGGATATACTCGAATCGAAACCGTTCGATAAAGTGAAAGGCAAGATGATTTACCCCATTGAGCGGGATAATATTGAAAAACTTAAAGAGTATATTAGAAATCATTCGGACACTGAGTATCACCCAGTAGGCACCTGTAAAATGGGGCCAGACAGTGACCCTATGGCCGTGGTGGATGATCAGCTTAAATTCAAAGGGATAACCAATCTGCGCGTGGTTGACGCTTCAATCATGCCTAATTTGGTGAGCGGTAACACCAACGCCCCTACTATCATGATTGCTGAAAAAGCAGCCGATATGATTTTAGGCAAATAACAAACAACGACCATATAAACTAAAAAACCTATTGAGGGCAGCCTCAATAGGTTTTTTTAATCTTACTTATTATTGTTTTTAGCTAGCTTATTCATAACCGCCATTTACAAAACGATCGAGCTGACTTTTTAACCGTTCGTTCTCTTTAAGCAAAGCGTCTTTTTGTTGAAGTAAGTCAATAACCATTGAGATCGATACCCAGTCGATATCGAGGTCATGATACAAGCGAATCGCTTTCTTCATCCAATGAACGCTGTCTGATTCAAATATCCAATCATTATAATCATCACCGGTTAATGGCTCGGCAATGCCGTGCTCAACCACTTCGATCACCATGGTTTCTGTTATGCCTTCTTGAGCGCACAACTCCTGCAATGAAATTTTCAATACAATATTAGGCATTTTGTTTCTCCCATTGCGCTCTAGGATCAAACGCTGAGGCCTCAGACAACGACTGCCATAACGCTTTTGACTCATCTGTCGTATTTTCAGGTATGACTATTTTAAAGATCACATACAAATCGCCAGTGCCATTTTTCATCGGCAAACCTTTGCCTTTTATACGTAACTTTTGGCCCGACTGACTATTAGGCGGTACGCTCAAGCTGATCTTACCCGTCAAAGTCGGCACGGTTACTTTTGAACCTAAAGCGGCCTCCCAAGGGGCAACCGGCAATGTCACCAGCAAGTTATGCCCTTCAACATCAAACATAGGATGAGGAACAAGACGAATATGTAAATAAAGATCGCCACTCGGTGCATCCCCCTGCGCTGAGCCGCCTTGTCCTTTTAATCGGATGCGCTCACCATCAGAGACACCTTTAGGAATTTTCACCTTCAGTTTTTTATTAACGTCTCTGACCTGACCATTCTCAAATACTGGCATACGATATTCGATGGTCTTAGCCACATCAGCCACAATGTCTTCAAGAAAAATAGGCATTTCCACCTCAACATCCTGACCACGCGCTGCGCTTTGCTCAAAATCGCTATAACCTTGGAAACCACCCCCTCTATTACCAAACACAGAGTTAAAAAAGTCAGAGAAGTCTGCGTCAGATTGAGCACCACCAGACTGAGCACCACCTTGCCAGCCCGGAGGTGGCTGAGAACCGTTACGGCTCTTACCACCATAACGATATAGCTCATCGTATTCGGCACGGGTTTCGGTGTTTTTTAATACCCCATACGCTTCAGCTACTTCTTTGAATTTATCTTCAGCCCCTGGTTCAGGGTTAACATCTGGATGATATTTACGAGCAAGCTTACGGTAAGCCGTCTTAATGGTTTTAACATCCGCGTCAGGTTCAACCCCTAGCAGCTTGTAATAATCTTTAAATTCCATAACACCTTCCAAGTATGTCTTGCGCTATTTTGACGGCACTGATCGTTACACTATAAATCTATCTTGGCAAAGATAATACGTAAAAACATAAACTGACTTTTATTTAATTAACGCGCTAAATAGCATGCTTTAAACAATAGACTTTATATTCAAACCATCGCTTCTCGCCCATACAAATACAGTCTCAAGACAAAAAAGTCGTCCATAAAAAAAGCCGCTAATGCGGCTTTTATTTCAGTCTATTTACTCCTTTTAATCAGACGCCTCGCTTTTAATAAGAGGTAATGTAAATCAAGAGACGTCATTTTAAATTTAGGGTAAACCATGCGCAGCAACTGTCGTTGCCAAGCATCTCGACGCTCTAACCATGTTAGGCGTACATTTAAAGAAGCCAAACTAGCAAGGTACAATTTAACCAGTAATGTGCAGTCATCCGCCTGATCTAAATCAAGATGATGGACCTTCGCCATGTATTCCTTGGTATCTAAGTCCAATTGATTGAAGATACGCTGATACATAGTGCTGCCATTCAATAAGCGCTGTATGCCTAGCAAGCCCACTGTCACATATTCAAAGGTATCCAAAGCCATTTTCTGATTATCTATGTAGTTTGCAAATAAGACCGCTTCGTCACCCACAATAGCCGCTGGCGCATTAACCGTCAGCCCGCATTCACTTGGTGATGCCACTACTTTGGCTTTAAAGCCAAGCTCGCGCTCTAAATCTTGCAACCAGTCTTTCACACACATCACGTGGGCATTATCAGCGGCAGAACGAACCAATTGTTCATTAGCGGCTGGTAACTGATTCAGCTGAATAAAGGCCTTTTTAATGGCTTCAATATTGATTGGTAATGAATCAACTAACTGAGACTGATCAACGGTAACGGCTGTATTCACAAGTCACGCTCTTCTTAAACTATATTCTTAGTTATTCTGCGTCTAAAAAAGCCAAATGACAAAGCTGCTGTGTCTGATTTGTGACTACCGTCATGCAGGTACTTCATTTATAGGCAAAAGCTATCCATAGATTAGTAATAATCAATTACACAAATGATAATCATTCCCATATAGTGGTATTCTATTAGGAGAGACCATCATGAATAAAACCATCAGCTTCGCCATCGTTCACTTTTCAGTGGCCTTCACCATTACGTATATAATGACAGGTAGCATAGTCATTGGTGGTGCATTAGCATTGATTGAACCAGGTGTTAATACCATTGCCTTTCACATACATGAGAAAATTTGGGCGCAAAAAGTGCAAGATACTGAGACGGCTCTTTCTGCCTAAAACTGCCTAAATACGAGTATTAGGGCTACTCTATTAGAAGGAGGTCTTATGACGCTTAAAAAACTCATCTTTTTAGCTGCGCTCGCTTATATGGTCGTGATTGGCGGTGGCTTGCTGTTCTATAGAATCTTCATTACCTACCCAGAACTGGCCCACGTAACGCTTGAATCTCACAAAAGTGACGTTAGAGCGATTAATTCAAGTTATTTAAATGAGCGAAATCACCTTAGTGCGTTTAGCCGTGACTGGGCAAAGTGGGACGAGACCTATCAATACAGCCTTGGTCACGACAATGAATATATTGAACGTAACATTAACAGCAACAGCTTTTTAAAAAGCAATGTTGATATCGTCTCTATCTTTAATTTACAACAAGAAAACATATACACAGGCATTAAAAACCAATCAAAATTCATAGAGAAAAAACATTTAACACAACTGACAACCGATATTAATTTACAGCAAGTTTTCACTCACGACGAAATGTGCGCAATGATTCGCGTAAAAGAACGCATTGGGTATTTTTGCAGCCATACCATCCAAGACAGTAAAGAAGAATATGAACCGCGTGGCATTCTTATTTTCATTCGATTATTTGATGAAAGTATTATCCAGCGTTTACAAAACCTAACTCGGTCAAAAATCTCTTTCACAGTATACAAAGACTACGAGACTCACACTGGCAGCGATCAAAGCTTAGAAAAAATGGTACTCGATAATGGGCAATATCACATTGAGCTACTAAATCAGCGCAATGAAGCCATTGGAGTTTTTAATATCGAATATGCCAAACAAGACCTGCCAACCCTATTCGACAAAGCAACAAGCATTAGTATTTTCATCTTAATATTATTGCCCATTTTGATCACAATATTTGCTTACTTCTTTTTCTTATTACCGATGATTGAAATCTTTTCCAGTATCGGCACTATGAATAAAACAGGGAAATTGCAAAATATATCCATCAATACACATATTACTGAAATTGATATATTCACATCGAACTTCAACCGTTTTATTCAGCAAATCCGCCAATATCAGCAAAAACTCGAAAACGATTCCAATACAGATGGTTTAACCAATTTATTTAATCGAAGATATTTTGACCATCAATACGATGAGATGTGGCGATCAGCAACACGTACTGGTAATTCACTGGCCATTATTATGATGGACATTGATTTCTTTAAAAAATACAACGACGATTATGGGCACCAAAAAGGTGACGAAGCACTTCAGGCCGTGGCCACTAAATTAAAAACAATCACACGTCGAGCTAATGAAACTCTAGCAAGATATGGTGGTGAAGAATTTGTATTGATTATTGAGTCATTAAATCAAAGCCAGCTCATTGAACGACTACAAGACATCATAGAAAGTATTGAACAACTGAAAATCGAACATAAAACATCAAACATTAGTCAATATTTAACATTAAGCTGCGGTGCTTGCTTTATAGAGAAGTCGAGTAGCTGGATGAAAGACGAAAAGGTGAACGCGCTAAAAATAGCGGATGACGCTTTATATGAAGCAAAAGAAAACGGGCGAAATCAATTTGTCATTCACCCGTTTAATCATACAGAAAATAAAGGCTAAAAATACTTACGCCTTAGTGCTTTCTCGCTGCTGCATTTCATCATACCAGCGTTTCAAGTGCGTCATGTCTTCTGGCATACGTAATTTAATTACACGAGCAAAATCAATGGATACTAGTGCTGTAATATCCGCAACAGAAAATGCATCACCCGCAACATATTGACTTTGTGACAACTGAGCATCCAGCAACTTAAAGAACTTACCAGCGCCTTTGACACAAACCTCACCCCACTCTTTTATAGGTGTCATGCGATCAGCAAAAAAACCTGTTGTATGTTGAAAGCCCATCCCCACTATATTCATAAAATAGATTTCACAACGGCGCTGCCACATCTCAATCATGGCTTGCTCCATCGGTGTTGTACCCATTAGAGGGTTTTCTGGATGAAGCGCTTCAAAGTATCGACAAATAGCAATGGACTCTGATAAGAACGTGCCGTCATCGAATTCAAGTACGGGAATTTTTGCTAGGGGATTTTTCTGCCGAAATTCTGCGCTGATATTATCACCACCTTGTAAATCTAGCTCTATGCATTCAACTTGATCAAGTAGGCCCTTCTCAGCCAAGAACATACGCACGCGTCTTGCGTTTGGTGCGGTTTTACTTTCATACAACTTCATTTTTAGGCCCTTTTATTTTTATCTAACCAATTGTTCTGATACCATACAAATAACAGAACAATTGGTCAAATATAATTACAAGGGTAAAATTTTGGCAAGACCGTTATCGTTCAACCCTAAAGACAAACTCAATATCGCCATGGATGTGTTTTGGCAGAATGGTTTCAATGAAAGCAGTCTAGCTATGCTTCTGAGCGAAATGAAAATAAATAAATACAGCCTATACCAACAATTTGGTAATAAAGAGGCGCTCTTTGGCTCTGCATTAACACAATACAATGAGCTTATTTTCAGTAAAATAGTGTCACCACTTAGTACAACACAGAAAGGGAAAGCAGCAATCATGGCTTATCTCGACAGCTTTAATATGCTATTGAGCGACCCTCGAGCAAAACATGGTTGTTTAATCATGAACACCCTACTGGCTGGCGACACACTTCCCAAAACACATAGAGATCAAGCAAAAGGTTTTGTAAGACAGCTTCATACTCTGTTAACTGAGAATTTCGAAGCAGAAAAGAACAGGCATTCACTGAAACTAGAAGTAAAAGACTGTGTAAACTTTACCCTAATGACCATACAAGCATTATTAAATGCGCGTAAAACCCAAGGGTTAAGCATCACACAGTCAAACATAGCCTTTTTCAAACAAACGCTTAAGAGCTGGTAAGCGTTTGATCAAACATTAAGTTGACGTGAAAAGTTAGGCAGGCCGTCTAATAAAAGATTGCCATACCGCTTACTGACAATGCGTTTATCTAAAATCGTAATTTTACCTGTATCGGTTTCGGTACGAATCAAACGACCACAAGCTTGAATCAAACGCACAGACGCATCCGGTACGGATATCTCCATAAAAGGATTACGTCCTTTTGATTCAAGCCATTCTGCAAGCGTAGAATCCACTGGATCATCGGGCACAGAAAACGGCAAACGCACAATCACCACGTGCTGCAAGTAATTACCAGGCAGATCAATCCCTTCAGAAAAGCTGGATAAACCAAACAAAAAACTAGGCAGATTGTTATCTATCTTATCTTTATGGCGCTTGATAACTTCTTGTTTAGAGAAATCATCTTGCGTCATAATATGATCCGCCACGTCATATGGCAGTTTATATTTAACGTCATTCATCATGCGTCGTGATGTAAACAAGACCAGAGTACTTTCATTTTCTTTTAAATGATTTTGCAAAATTTCACTTATATTTTGCGAATACTCATCGCCGTTTCCAGCTTCAATTGCATCCTTGGGCACAATTAACTGACCTAAATTCGGATAATCAAACGGGCTTTCAATGATTTCACAGTGATTATTTCGTGCAATCCCCGACTTCATTCTAAAACGATCAAACTTACCCAGCGCGGTTAAGGTGGCAGACGTTACCACCGCAGCAAAACAACGGCCCCATAAGTTTTTCGCTAATAGCTCTGCTGCCAAAATCGGACTTGAATACATACCGATATCATCTTCGTATTCGGTATTAATGCGTTCAATCCAACGCGCTACCGGAACTGCATCATCAAAATCCGCTTTCGCATAACTAAGCCACAATAGTCCTGCGCCTTCTATTCGAGCCTGCAGCATGCCTATAATAGGAAACCAACGCTCCGCATCGCTTTGTTTATATTCGCCATCGTCTTTACTAATAGACGATTTAAGTGCTTCGACTATTTTATCAATCAAACCATATAAGCTGTTGTGGGCTTTATTTAGTTCACCTGCTAGCTCCATTAATCCTTCTGGCACCTTACCCATGCGAAAGCGGTGCTGAACGGTTCCTTCTGCATCAGCTTGCTCTCCCATGAAATCAATCAGCAAATGACGCACATAGCTAAGCTGACCATTTATGTGACCAATGTGCTCTGGCATAGCCGATACCACTTGTAGCAACCCCATGGGCGTGCCGCATTGCTTACCTAATGTATCCACTGCTTTTGAAATTTGTTTAAGGAGGTTTTCTTCTTGATGCAGTTTCACTTGAGAAGCAAAGTGACTAATGGCCTTATCAGGCAAGTGATGACCTTCATCAAATACATAAATACTATTACTTGGCTCAGGCAAAACTGCGCCGCCACCTAAATTAATATCCGCCATAACCAAATCATGGTTTGCGATAATCACATGTGCATCTTCTAATGCCTTACGCGCGGTGAAAAATGGGCAGGCGTTAAAATGCGGGCAGCGACGATTACTACACTCCCTATGAGTTGCCGTCACCATTGACCAGTCTTGTTGCTCTATTTGCTCTGGCCAATTATCACGATCACCATCCCACTTTGCAGACGTAAATTGATCAAGTAGTTTTTGGAACAATGCTTTTTGATCATCCGATGCATCAATGCCGCCAAACATATCCATGGCAGCATCTTGCATACGCTGATCTTTTAATTCTTGATCCAGCTTATGCACACACAAATAACGTCCACGCCCTTTTGCTAAGGCATATCGAAAATCTAAGCCGCTATTTTTTGCCACATCCGGTATGTCTTTAATAGTAAGCTGTTCTTGCAGCGCAACGGTTGCAGTGGAAATAATAATTTTTTTGTTTAAATCTTCTGCAAGCGGAATCGTCGCGATCAGATACGCCAAGGTTTTGCCGGTACCTGTGCCTGCTTCAACCACACAAACGTGTTGATCGGATGTGCGATTGCCGTCAACATCTTGTTCAATATTGCCTATGGTGCGAGCAATGGCCGCAATCATTTGCTTTTGCCCACGTCTAGGCTTTAACTTATTTTTTTCAAGTATTTGACTATAGCCGGTTTGGATACTGCTTTTGGCTTCATTACTTAGCATTTTGACTGGCTACCCACGAAATTCCTTTGGGCAGTTCAACTTTCTGACCATGAATATTAATAACAATACCGTTTTGATTAATTTCTTCTAACTTCAACCCAGGGCGAATTAATGCACCCTCTTTATAGGCTTGATCATTTATCACAACTGAACGGAATTCAGCCGCTGAAGAATAAATATGACTAGCCAAATTTAAGCTAGGAATACGCGCCAACTCCTGTGGCGTTAATTCTGATAAGTCTTTAGGCTTTACATTAACAGGTAGCGCAGCGATATTTTCTTGTGGCGCACCTTGAGTCTCTACACTTTCGTTTGCCTCAGAAATCTCAATCGAGTTTTCTTTATTTGTAAACTCTTCATCGTACTGCTCGATAGTATTGCTTTCTAGGGGCGTTTGTTTATTTGGCCAAACTTGCCGAAGGGTTAACGCCAACAACACAACCACCACGACAACTAGGCTTTTAGGCAAACTCGCCTTTTGCACCTGCGTCACTGTCTCAGTATTATCGGACTGCAAATTCTGCTGGCGTTCTTGCTCGGCTTTTTCTAATGCTTTCAATAAATATGACATACTACTGAGCCACCATCTGAGCTTGCTGATCCCATAAAGATAAACTAATTAATGTTTGCGGCCCAAGTACCCCATCAATGATCAGACCATGTCGACGTTGGAATGACTTCACTAAATCACGTAATACCACATCATAAACCTGCGATGAGTTATTAGAACTGGATTCAGGCGTAATAACTTGCCACTGGGAAACATCCTCACTGATTGACCCACTATCTTGTGACAGTAAGACCTGTCTCACCCAAGGAATTAAAGCGTCTTGATCAAATGGTTTAATTAAACCATCAAGGTAGCGAGCATCAACATTATTAAGTAACACAGATACTCGATCACCTTGCAAAGACTGCCCAGAAAACACCTGCCAACGACCATCAAGAAATACATCAGCTTCTCTTGATGTATTAGACATGACACTAACAGGTAAAGAGCCTGACCAGCAATTGCGTTTGCCTTCACACGGATTCGATAAAACTTTAGTCGTTTGATTCACACTAGAATAATCGATCAAACTTGATACCGTATCGCTTTGCAAAATGGGTGTAACCACCGATTCATTTACATATTGAGATACATTACTCATCCCGATAGCCGCAATCAAAGCGACGGATATAAGCACGATTTTTAATGTGCTGTGCTTACGTTTTTCTGATGTTGGCAGCACTTCTTTCGATGCCCGCCAAACCATTAAGGGAGTAACTCGTTTTTTCTGTTCTGCATAGCAACCCATCAAACAGCGATCAGCCAATACGTTTATCAAGCGCGGAATGCCTTTTGTTAGTCGGTACAAAAGCCAAGCCGCAGATAGGGAAAATAAAGATTCATGACCACCTGCCACTTCCACTCTGTGGTCAAGGTATGCTTTTACCTGCATGAAACTTAAACTATTCAAATGAAAGCGTGCCGTGAATCGCTGATTCAATTGACGTAATTGATACTGATTTAAGCGCGCTCTAAGCTCAGGCTGGCCCAAAAGAATAATTTGCAATAATTTATCTTCATGGGTTTCTAAGTTAGTTAATAGACGCACCAACTCCAACACTGACTCATCAAGATGCTGCGCTTCATCAATTATTAAAACGCTATACCCACCTTTTGAATAAACCTTCAACAAGAACTCTGTTAGTCGCTCAATCAGTTCAGATTCTTTTAAACCGTCTTTTGTCTCTAAACCAAATTCTTTACAAATAAGCTGCAACAATTCAATTCGGTCTAATTGGGGGTGCAATACAAGTGCTAGCTCCGTATCTTGCGGAACAGATTTCAGCAGAAACTTACATAAAGTTGTTTTTCCGGTACCAACCTCCCCTGTTAGCAACACAAACCCACCACGGTGTAGCATGCCGTACTCAAGTGCTGCCAGCGCTTCTTTGTATTGGCCGCAGGAATAAAGGAAATTGGGATTAGGAGCGATAGAGAACGGGCGCTGCGTTAAAGCAAAATAGTGTTCGTAAATCATAAAATAGGCCAGTTCATATCAAAGGTAAGTTGCCAGTGCTTGGCTTGGGCAAAGTTTACAGTATCAAAGCCCCATTTTACCTTGAGCATTGAGGATTCATAGCCAAGATTCAGCATTTCGTTAATGCCATCGAGTTCAACTGCCATTCCTTGATAGTTTATCCCTAGCCATAAAGCCCGATATCGCTGCCAAGCCTGAGCCTCAATGGTGGTTTGAACATCACCAAGCTGATAGCCCCATTTCAATTTGGCTAGTACAGGGAAGCGCTGTGCATAATCGCTACGCGTTGTAATAACTGTGCACGACGCGGTTAAGGGTCGATCTAAACAGCCGTTATCTTGGTCAACGTCTTGCCAGTGGAGTGTGTAAAACAGATCTTCAAGGCTAATGTATACACTGTGTTGCTGGTTTATTTGGGTAAAACCCTGAATATCAAAACTGTACCCAAAGCCAATAGGACGTGTTCTATTAGCTTCAAAGATGCGATTTTCATCATAGGCATAGTCTAACTGCCAGTCATAACCAAAGCTGTTTTCGGCAACGACACCCAAGCCACTCAAATTACCCTCTTGAATTCGCCGACCCTGTAGAGCATGCGCTTTTATTTTAAACCACGAACTAGAAGATAACGGTATAAAGTATTGTACGAACAGGCCGCTAGACTGGGCAGCGTTGACCGTTAACGATAAATCGTATTCACCGTCTTCAATGGCGTTATTCTCAAGGCGAGAATAAAACTGCGCTGTTTCTTCAGAGAAACCTAATAGGTAATCCCAGCGCTGCTCAATACCTATTTCTAATTGAGAATTGAGCTGAGTATATATTTCAAGTCTAGCTCGGGCTTGCGCGTATTCCCCGCGACTTGGGTATTGCCAGCTAGATTCTAGTTGCTCTATTTCCATTGCAGGGCTAGCCAGCAACACATCACTACGAAGCCCTATTGTTTGCTCAGCATACAGATTCTGTAATGGCGCTAAACACAAGTAAACTATTAACCCGTATTTCCTCAAAGCAGCTGCCAACTGCCATCAATATAACGCACCACATACAAGCCACCTTCTTTTCTCAGTGTGCCCATGAGTGAGCCCGCATACCGAATATAACCAAGTGGGGCATCGTGATAGCTGTCACCTGTTCGATAATCAAACCCTGACATCACCAGTGATACAGCGTCATCTAAAATATAATAAATGACGGAATTCTGATCAGCTTGACTACTATTACCAATTGCAAACCACAGAGTGCGCTCACCGTAGGGAATCACCTCTAGCAAGCCGAGTGAGCTAGTATTACCGTAACCAAGAAAATCATGCGTCACTGAAAACGCAATACTGACATTATCTAAATCTGTAAACGCACCCAAGATATTCAACAGCACAGGGGTTTCGTCTAAGTTATTTTGCGCGTCTTTAAAGCGAGACAATAAGCGAATATTAAATGACGATAAACCTAAATAATGCGGCTCATCTAGCGTGACGTCAAAATCACTACCGGCTGTGAATGCCGTAATATTGCCATAGTTGATTGTATAAACACCACGCCCAACTATTTTCACCTGTGGAATACAACCTACCCCATTGGCATCCACATTATTCTTCAAAAACAAAAACGCATCGGCAACAGTGGCATTGGTTTTAAATTTCGAATTTTGTGAAAACGGACTTTCACAACCCAACTCAGCTAATGCTACTTCACTTGAGCACAACCACGCACCATTTGATTCATTACACTGCTTCACCATCTGTGCATCGCTGGCATTTTTTTTATAAATAGCCAGTCCGGTGGCACCGCCTGGGTATGCCAACTCACCAAATTCAAATTGATTATAAGATGAGCTGCCTAATTCAGTTTTTAATGCAGTGTCTAAGCTTGAGAACTGAGAAACTTCATTATAAGTAACCGTTGACGTTAGGGTTTCACCCATGGCCACATTGCTTGGTAAGGCTAACCAACCAGCTAACTGCGCATCATCTAAACCGGACGAGTCAAACTGTGCGTATTTCTTAATATCTGAAGCGCGCCAAACAAAATCCAAATCTGGAAAACGTGTATTAGGGTAATGCAAACTGGCGTTATACCCATTAAGGGTCACGTCAATATCTAATATATCTGAACCATTGGACACCTGACCCAACAAAGACAACGACTCTAGGTTAAAGTGAATTGGCATATTGGATCGAGTTGGATCCTTTACACCTTGCATTACCAATACCGCATCATCCGCGGTGTACACTAAGTTTTGATAAGTAGTTGCACCGACCGTAGTTTTCGCCTTTAAGGTGATTTGTGGAAAATGAAATTCAATTCGATTAATAGCCGGTGCAACACCTGTCGTCAAAGCGGATTCTAAATAGACTTTTATACTGGCCTTACTCTCTGTACGGCTTTGTAAAATGGCTAAGCCCGTATCACTTTCTACTTTCACATCTTGTGAAAATGTAAACGATTTAATCAACCCATCGTCATCAACACTTAATAGGTCACCCTTAATAATTGTATTAGCTTGCGCTGACGTTTTATATGTAAAGCGTTTATCTACTGCGCTATATGTAACCGTGGAATTTGGGACAGTAAAAGAATAAGGGGTAGATCCGGACGCACAAGTCCCATTAGCCGTACAAATTAACGCATAATCAACTAGCTGCACCACAGGTAAGAACACAGACTGCAACTCAGGACCTAATGTATTCTGAAATGTTTCCCACTGAACTTCCATTTTATTGATTTCATCTGCCGTATCTGCATCTAAAAAACTAGTAAAGTTTTTGCTTTCATAACCGGCTATCCAACTTTGGGCA